>CAIYOE010000094.1 GCA_903927775.1 uncultured Micrococcales bacterium
AACGAAATCTTACCAAGACCCAACCTGGCAAACCGCGGTATTGCCTCGGTTACTTTCGTTGGGCATCCCAGATTTGAATCGGGTCCTGGTCTTCCGGTGGTGGCGAGTCAGCAGTTCCACCGATTACAGGTGAATCAAATCGGCTGCCCTGCTTTTTCAAGTTCCACTTTTTAACAGAGCTGGCTGTGATGATTTGCGCCAGTACCAAAAGTAAAAGCACGAGGGCGAATATCCCGGTGTTCGCGGTCGTGGCAAAATGTGAGACCGGACCACCCACCACCTGGTTCGCCGGCATTGTAATTCCGGACTTCTGGCTAATCTTTGTGGCCAACGCAGGAGACATTGTATTGAAAATAGGCAGACAGAGAAAAATGGCTAACGCTGCGGTAACCGCCACACAACACCACGCGAACACCTGTTTTGCCCTACCTTGCAGAAACATAACCAGTATCAAGGTGGCGAGCTGTAGCCAAAGAAATCCGGTGAGAACCTGCCATGATTCGAGGCCGGTAGCTTTCAGCTCGCGGTTATGCCCGTCAAAGTCGTAGATTACTCGGTACCACGGTTGCCCTGCGAATACGAACGCGATCAGGGTCAAACCTAGCCACAACGGCAAAGCAGTCCTGCGTTTCATTGGATTCCCCAAACTAGTGAAAATGACTCCCAGGCTATCTGGTAGTGCATAAAGCGTATGTCTCTTTTACAAGTGCACCAAGGTATTTGCAGAGGTAACCGCACGTGACGGGGCTCGCGCCTTGTCTACCGTCTCTTGGTACTCGCTTTCTGGAATCGAATCTAAAACCAAACCTGCGCCGGCTTGCACTCTGGCTACCCCGTCGCGGATGAATGCGGTTCTGATAGCTATCGCCAAGTCCGCGTTTCCCGCAAAGTCAAAATAACCAACCACGCCGCCATAAATTCCGCGTCCGGACTTTTCAAGTTCATCGATGATTTCGAGCGCTCTTGGCTTTGGTGCCCCGCTGAGCGTGCCGGCTGGGAAAGTAGCTCTAAAGACATCCACCGGGGTCAAGCCCTCTTGCACATTGCCTTCGACAGTGCTCACGAGGTGCATGATGTGGCTGAAACGATGCACCTGCATGAACTCGGTGACCGATACCGAGTTCGGTTGGCAAACCTTGAGTAAATCGTTTCGAGCTAGGTCTACCAGCATCAGATGCTCTGCGCGTTCTTTGGCGTCGGCTACAAGACCATTGGCCAGGTCTTGGTCGTCTTCGAACGTCTGGCCCCGAGGTCTTGATCCGGCTATCGGGTGGGTTATGGCTTTCCCGCCCTGCACTTTTACCAGGGCCTCAGGAGAGGAACCGATAACCGCGTAAGGTCCATCTTGGTCCTCAAAGTTCAGGAGGTACATGTAAGGGCTTGGGTTAAGTGCTCGAAGTACGCGGTAAACATCCAAAGGCGATGCCGAGCATTCCATGTCGAATCGCTGCGAAAGCACGACTTGGAACACGTCTCCGACTCGAACGTACTCTTTGGCTGCCAAAATCGACGAAATGAAATCCGCCTTCTCGACTCTGGCCTTAGACACAATCTGGTCCGTGAGGTCCAGCTCTGCAAGTTGGCCAATTGCCGGCTTCAGAAGAGACTCCCGCATAAACGCTAGGCGTTCGACAGCACCGTGGTATGCGTCTTCGATTGAGGTATTCAGAGTGACAAAAATGTTGCTAACCAGCAGAAGGTTGCTAGTGAGATGATCCATGATCACGAGGTCTTGGAACATGGCGAACGCCATGACAGGCGCGTTGAAATCTGCTGTAGGCGCATTTGGCAGGTTTTCGATTTGCCTCACCATGTCCCAGCCAATGAGTCCGACTAGTCCGCTTGTGAGCGGCGGAACATCCGAGATCGATGCGGAGGTCCAGGCTTGTTGGAGTTGGTTTAGCGCCTCTAAGGGGTTGGCGGATAGCTCGCTTCCGTCCGGTAGGGCGCTCTGGCCAGATTGTGAACTCCAGACAGGCGGATCGGTTGCATCGCCGTTTTTGTTACTTTGGGTCAATGTTCCGCGGTTGTTGACACCGATGAACGAATAGCGAGCCCATACCCCCTGCTCTGCCGATTCGAGCAGGAATGAACCCGGTTTGTCGGCAGCTAGTTTTTCAAAGATGGAAAGCGGTGTGTCACTTCCCGAAAACAGCGTCTGGATAACAGGGACGACCTTGTGCAGCTCGGCCAGTTCCTTGGCCTGCTGAAGTGAAAGGTTCAATGCCATGCTTTACCTACTCGGCTTGCTGGTTGATTGCTCTAAAGATTTCAACCGTATCAAAACATGACTCGGTTCCGCTGTGGCAGGCGGCACCTGCTTCGTTCACCAGTATCAACAGGCTGTCACCATCGCAGTCAGCATGAATAGAGACGACCTGCTGCGTATTTCCACTCGTTGCGCCCTTGTGCCAAAGTTCTTGACGGCTTCGGGACCAGAACACGGTTTCCCCGGATTCGATTGTTCGCTGGAGTGATTCGCGGTTCATCCATGCCACCATGAGCACCCGTTTACTGGTTGCCGACTGAATCACCGTTGTGATTAGACCACTTGCGTCGAAGGTCAATTGGGAAAAAAGAGTTTCCATGGGCTCTCCTATCGAACCGAGAAGCCGGCTGCGGCCAGTTCTGTTTTTGCCTGGTGGATAGTTACCGAGCCCTCGTGGAAAATGGATGCCGCCAAAATGGCGTCTGCCCCAGCTGCGGCGGCCGCTGGAAAATCACCGGCTTTACCGGCGCCGCCCGAGGCAATCACGGGCACCGCCGAAATGGCCCGAATGTCTCTGATCATTTGCGAGTCGAAGCCCGAGCGAGTGCCGTCGGCATCGATTGAGTTGACCAGTAGTTCACCCGCTCCCAAATCAATGGTTTTGCGAACCCAGTCCAGGGCATCGAGTTTGGTCTCGTTGCGTCCGCCGTGTGTGGTCACCAGATAGCCAGAGGCGGTCTTGGGCGAGCGTTTGAGGTCTAAGGAAATAACCAATACCTGGTTGCCAAATCGCTCGGCTATTTGACTCAGGAGCGCTGGATTGCTTATTCCAGCCGATCCGACAGAGACCTTATCGGCTCCAGCTGCCAAAAGCCTGGCTACGTCATCCACGGCTCGAATTCCGCCGCCCACGGTCAGCGGAATGAACACCTGTTCGGCGCATCTTGTCACCAAGTCGTACATGGTTGAGCGGTTATCAACGGTTGCATTTACGTCTAGGAACGTCAGTTCATCGGCGCCATCCCGGTAATAACGACTCGCCAGTTCTATTGGATCCCCGGCGTCGCGCAGGTTCGAGAAGTTAACACCCTTAACCACTCGCCCTTCGTCTACGTCAAGGCATGGAATCACTCGAATAGAGAGAGTCATGAGGTGTCCTATTAAATTCGAGCTGCGTGGATCGCGCTTACCAGAATGGCTCGGGCGCCGAGTTCGTAGAGGGAATCCATGGTTGCATTGGTTTCGTTGCTCTTTACCAAGGCTCGAATCGCGACCCAATCGGCCTCGCGAAGCGGAGAAATAGTAGGTGATTCAATACCGGGCGTTAGAGCAGAGGCCTGGTCAACTAGATGCACAGGGCAGTCGTAGTCGAAAATCACGTATTCTCGCGCCACAAGTACGCCTTGCATTCTGCGCAAGAGCGTAGCCGACTTATCTGCGGAGTTTGGGGCTGCGATCAAATGAGCCGAGGAATCCAAAATAACCGGGCCGAAAATTTCTAGTCCGGCCTGGCGCAGAGTGTTTCCGGTGGAAACAACGTCGGCTACCGCGTCGGCTACGCCGAGGCGAACCGCGACTTCAACAGCGCCGTCCAGTGCGACCAAGTCAACGTTGATACTCTCGCGCTTTAGGAAATCCTCTACCAGCGATGGATAAGCGGTAGCAACGCGCATGCCGTTCAACTCAGAAATGTGCTGGAACTTTCCGATTGGGGCGGCAAATCTGAAAGTGCTGCCGCCAAAACCGAGATCGGCCACGGACACGGCTTTGGAGCGGCTGTCAAGAAGCAGGTCTAATCCGGTGAATCCGGCATCGAGTGAGCCGGAACCAACGTAAGTTGCGATGTCGCGAGGACGAAGGTAGAAGAATTCGATTTGGTTTGTCGTGTCGACTACGTGGAGGTCCTTGGGGTCTCGGCGTGTGGTGTAGCCCGCCTCCTTGAGCATCGCGATTGCAGACTCGCTAAGAATTCCCTTGTTTGGTACTGCTACCCGCAGCATAGGATTCGACATGATTGATCCCGTCTGTGCATCGGGAGTATTACACCCGAGCTTTTAGTACTAAAAGTTTTTTTCCAGGTCAGCCAAGGATATGCCCTTGGCGGTCATCAGGACCTGCAGATGATAGATCAGTTGACTTATCTCTTCGGCGGTGCGCTCGTTGCCCTCGTATTCGGCAGCCATCCAAACCTCGGCGGCTTCTTCTACGATCTTCTTGCCGATGGTATGGACTCCGGCATCCAGCCACTTGACCGTTTGCGAATCCGTAGGGCGGTCAACGGCCTTTTCGCCGATTTCGGCGAGTAGCTGCTCAAAGGACTTCATGCCTCTAGGTTAACAGAACTACCGATGCGAACAGCCTCGGTTAGCGGATTCCCTCAAGGCCTCGATTTGCGCGGCACGGTCTGTTGCTCTAAACACGGCACTGCCCGCCACAAATGTGTCGGCTCCCAGTTGAGCAACGCGTTCAATGTTGGTTTCGTCGATTCCGCCATCTACCTGAAGCCAAACATCCAGTTTTTCTGCATCGATGCGGCGACGCGCCTTAGCCACTTTTTGCAGCGTGGCTTCGATTAGAGATTGCCCGCCAAAGCCAGGTTCTACCGTCATGACCAATAGTTGGTCGAATTCGGCTAGAAGCTCCAAAAACGGTTCCACATCGGTTCCAGGTTTGATAGCCACCCCGGCTCTGGCACCAATGGAACGCAGGCGTCGGGCCAAGGCCACCGGGTCGCTGCTCGCCTCGGCGTGGAACGTAACGCTAAAGGCTCCGGCCTCGGCGTATCCGGGTGCCCAACGCTCCGGGTCATCTATCATCAGGTGCACATCGAGCGGTTTTGGCGCTACCTGTTGCATCCTTGTCACCATTGGGAGTCCAAAG
>CAIYOE010000095.1 GCA_903927775.1 uncultured Micrococcales bacterium
CTTCGCACCCTTTCTACACTGGAAAGCAGCGCATCATGGATGCTGCAGGTCGTGTAGAGCGCTTCAACGCACGCTACAAGGGCTTCGGAGCATAACGTACACGTTATGCTCTAGGGCTTTGGCGCATAAGGCAAGCCTCAATGCACGTGGCTTCGGCGCATAACCAGCCAAGACTTGAAAACCCCCACCAATGGTGGGGGTTTTCGCTTTAAGTTCTATTTGCTACTGAGCGAGCTTGAGCGGCCAGCCCCGCTGAAGAGTGAAGTCGGGGTTAACGCTTTGACGCATGTAACTCTCGAAGCTGTCGTCTTGTGCCAGACTCCAGGCCTTCTGCTGCTGGTGAAGCTCCGCAAGGCTGAAGTCAATTTCGGCCGCATGTTTGCGCGCCAAGGCCTGAAGAACTCGACCAGACGCTACCGCATCGGCTGTCGCGTTGTGTGCGTCGTCCAATTTAACGGAGTAGAGGGACGCTACCGTTTCTAGATTCCGCTTTCCCTTACGGAACCGTTCAGTCTTTTTATCCAGCACGAGCGGATCCAAAATTGGCATGCCGTCTAGCTGCAGAGGACGGAGACCATGCCGCAGGGCCTCATAATGCAAAATCGTAAAGTCGTAAGGAGCGTTGTAAGCGACAACTGGGATACCCCGGGTCAGGTACGCACTCAACGTATCGATGATTTCTGCTACGACCTCTTTGGCCGGTCTGCCATCGCGGATTGCCACCTCTGTGGTGACTCCGTGAACACTCGCAGCAGCAGCCGGAATCTCGATTCCCGGATTCGCAAGCCATTCATGGATGCTCGAGACCTTGCCGTTTTCATCCAGTTCGGCAACGCAGGCGGTCACGATTCTGGCTTCGGCTAAAACCAACCCGGTTGTTTCGGTGTCGAACACTACTATTTGTTTTGCCCACGACGGAAGTGCAGGTTCCGGAAAATCAAACGCCAACTGCTCTGCTGAATCACTCACAAGGCTAGGTTAACGGCAAGCCTAGACATTTGGAGCGTTTGAGCACGGGAGAGCCCTAGAAAGACGCTAGACCAGCCCAACACCGGTGGCTAGTTCCAACGCCGCATCCGCCTTGTTCAAAGTGAAAATATGCAGTCCGGGAGCACCCTGATCAAGCAGGTCTCTACCCAACTGAATGGTGAAATCCATGCCGATTTTGCGTGCGGTAGCTTCATCGGCTGAGGACAACTTTTCGGCCAGAAAGTCAGGTACTGCGGCACCCGACATCGATGCCATACGCAGCAACTGCTTTGCATTAGAAACCGGCATTAGGCCAGGGATGATTGGCATCGTAGCGCCTGCCTGGGCAGCCAAGTCGACCATGCGCGTGTAGTGACCGGCCCCAAAGAAGAGCTGGGTGATTGCGTAGGTCGCGCCCGCAGCTTGCTTTAGGTTCAAGACTTTAGAATCGTGGAACAGGTCTGGCGACTCGGGGTGACCCTCTGGGAAAGCAGCAACGCCGACCTCGAGCGAAGTAAGTTCGTGAACCAAATCCACAACATCGAGGGCGGTTTTAAGCTCTCCCTGCGAGAGAGCATTCGGCTGGTCCTTCGGGGAATCCCCACGCAGCGCCAGAATACTTTTGACTCCGACGTCTTCAAAATTCTTTACAGCGATGGCCGTACTCGCGCGGCTCGCGCCCACGCAGGTCAGGTGACCGACAGTGAGCACCTGGCCAGCCATGTGCTCGAGCACCGCCAGCGATTTATCCTGGCTAGAACCACCGGCGCCATAGGTCACAGAAACGAAATCGGTATTCAATTGCATGATCGAGTCAAAGGTTCGCCATAGCGATTCTTCGGAGCCTTCTCGCGGAGGGAAAAACTCGAACGAGAGTGACTTTTGACCAAGTTGCATTCTGGCCTCTAACACAGCGGAAACGCTAATGCTTTGGGCGGGGGTCAGGGGAGTGCGCTCGGCACCAGAAATTGAAGACATTCCCACCAGTTTAACCTGCGGGTAGACTTGAAAGCGTATGTTTACTCCCCATTCTTTAGCCTTGCTGAACGCTGTTCGTACCCGCGTGGTGGTTGCCGACGGCGCCATGGGAACCATGATTCAAGAGGCCAAGCCATCGCTCGATGACTTTCAGGGCTACGAGGGTTGCAACGAGGTTTTGAACGTCACTCGACCAGATATCATCAAGTCGATTCACGCCCGCTACCTTGATTCGGGTTCCGAGGCAATTGAGACCAATACCTTTGGCGCTAACTGGGCCAACCTCGCCGAGTACAACATCGAATCGCGCATCGAAGAACTGGCAGAAGCCGGCGCCAAACTGGCACGCGAAATTGCCGACGAGTACAGCACCGACGAAAAACCTCGTTGGGTTTTGGGCTCTGTAGGACCCGGCACAAAGTTGCCGAGCCTAGGTCACGCACCGTTCGCTCAACTTAGAGATGCCTATCAGCTTCAGGTCAAGGGAATGCTTTCCGGAGGCATCGATGCGGTTTTGATCGAAACCGCGCAAGACCTCTTGCAGGCCAAGAGCGCAGTGATTGGCGCCAAGCGCGCCATGACCGCCAGCGGCATTCAGGTTCCAATCTTGGTCTCCGTTACCATCGAGACCACTGGAACCATGCTCATGGGCTCCGAGATCGGCGCAGCCCTTACCGCACTCAGCGCACTGGGCATCGATGCAATTGGCCTGAACTGTGCCACCGGCCCTACCGAAATGAGCGAACACCTTAGGTATCTGGCCAAATTCAGCAGCCTACCTCTGGTGGTTATGCCGAATGCTGGCCTTCCTATCCTTGGCCCAGACGGAGCACACTACCCGCTGGAACCCAGCGAACTGGCCAGTGCTCAACTTCAATTTGTCAATGAATACGGTGCCGGTCTGGTTGGCGGCTGCTGTGGCACGACGCCTGCCCACATCGCTGCTCTTGCCGCCGCCGTGGCACAGAAAACCCCTCATCGCCCGAAGACCGTGGTTGATCCAGGTCTCGCCAGCCTTTACCAGCACCAGCCATTCGACCAGACCATGACCTATCTTTCGATTGGCGAGCGCACTAACGCAAACGGTTCCAAGGCTTTCCGCGATGCCATGCTGGCCCAAAACTGGGAAGAATGCATCGAGATCGCTCGTTCTCAGACTCGCGAGGGCGCTCACGCGCTAGATGTTTGCGTGGACTACGTCGGCCGCGATGGAGTTGCCGATGCCCGTGAACTGGTTTCCCGTTTGGCAACCGCCACAACTTTGCCACTGGTACTCGACAGCACCGAACCGGCTGTGCTCGAAGCCGGTCTTGAGTGCCTCGGTGGCCGCGCCATGATCAACTCGGTGAACTACGAAGACGGCGACGGACCTAAGAGCCGTTTCGCCCGAATCATGCCAATGGTCCGAGAACACGGCGCGGCCGTGGTGGCTCTAACGATCGACGAAGAAGGCCAGGCCAGAACGGCCGATACCAAGTTCGCCATCGCCAAACGACTTATCGAAGATTTGACCGGCAACTGGGGCATGAACCTTGTAGACATCACGGTGGACACCTTGACCTTCCCGATTGCTACCGGCCAGGATGAAACCCGTCGCGACGGAATCGAAACGATCGAGGCTATCCGCAGACTGCACCAGGCTTTCCCCGGCGTTCAGAGCACCCTGGGCATCAGCAACATTTCCTTTGGTCTTAGCCCTGCGGCGCGCCACGTGTTGAACAGCGTGTTCTTGTCGGAGTGCGTGAAGGCCGGCCTAACCTCGGCAATCGTTCACGCGGCAAGAATCATGCCGCTAAACCAGATTCCAAAGCACCAGCTTGACGCAGCACTGGACCTGATTTACGACCGTCGCACCTACGACCAAGACGGCAACATTACCTTTGACCCGCTAACCCAGTACCTCGATGTCTTCAGCGGAGTGGACAGCGCCAGCGCGCGTCAGTCGCGAGCGCAAGAACTGGCTGCCATGCCCCTCGAAGAACGCCTTGAGCGCCGCATAATCGATGGTGAAAAGAAGGGCCTGGAAGCAGACCTAGACCAAGCCCTAGCGGCTGGCAAAACGGCACTTAGCATCATCAATGACCACCTGCTAAAGGGAATGCAAGTCGTGGGTGAGCTGTTCGGCAAAGGCGAGATGCAGCTACCGTTCGTGCTTCAGAGTGCCGAGGTAATGAAAACTGCCGTGGCGCACCTGGAGCCTTATATTGAAAAGAGCGAGGACTCGGGCAAGGGTCGAATACTGTTGGCAACTGTTCGAGGCGACGTGCACGACATTGGCAAAAACCTTGTCGACATCATTCTTAGCAACAATGGTTTCGAGACCGTGAATATTGGAATTAAGCAGCCTATTAACGAGATTTTGCGCGCAGCCGAAGAACACAACGTGGATGTCATCGGCATGAGCGGACTACTGGTGAAGTCCACGCAAATCATGAAGGAAAACCTTGAGGAAATGAACCAGCGCGGCATTGCCGCTCGCTGGCCGGTAATCCTCGGGGGAGCAGCCCTAACCCGTAGTTTTGTGGAGCAAGACCTAGCCGAAATTTATGAGGGCCAGGTTCGTTACGCGAGAGATGCGTTCGAGGGACTGCGACTCATGGACGCGCTAGTCAAGATCAAGCGCGGCGACACTAGCGTTCAGTTGCCAGAGCTGAAAAAACGCGTGGTGGCGACAAAGAATGTTGTTGAGCGCACCGAGGTAGCCGATCTTCCTGCTCGCAGCGATGTGGCTACGGACAACCGCATCCCAACGGCTCCATTCTTGGGCACCCGAATCATCAAGGGTATTCCGCTGCGCGATTACGCAACCTACCTAGACGAACGCGCCACCTTTATGGGGCAGTGGGGTCTAAAGCCCGGGCGTGGCCAAGATGGCCTGACCTACGAGGAACTAGTTGAAACCGAAGGTCGCCCGCGACTGCGCTCCTGGTTGGAGCGAATACAGACCGAGGGTTGGTTGGAAGCCGCGGTGGTTTACGGTTACTTCCCGGCTTACAGCGATGGCGACGACCTGGTGATTTTGCACCACGCGTCTGAGAATTCCACCGATGGTGGATCGGGTGGCGAACCGGGCACGGAACGACTTCGCTTTACCTTCCCTCGCCAGGCACGCGACCGCCACCTTTGCCTCAGTGACTTTGTTTCCAGCAAGGAAAGCGGCAACATCGATGTGGTGCCGTTCCAGTTGGTAACCATGGGAAATCGAATCAGCGAGGCGGCGAACGAGCTATACGCCGCCAACGAATATCGCGACTACCTTGAGCTACACGGTCTTTCCGTTCAGCTAACCGAGGCGCTGGCAGAGTTCTGGCACGCTCGCGTGCGCGAGGAACTCGGTTTTAGCTCCGAAGACCCCACCAACATAGAAGACAATTTCGACCTCAAATACCGTGGCGCACGTTACTCTTTCGGCTACCCGGCATGCCCAAACCTCGAGGACCGAATCAAGTTGGTCGAACTTCTTAAGCCGGAACTGGTTGGCGTCACGCTTTCTGAAGAACTCCAGCTACATCCTGAACAATCCACCGATGCGATGGTCCTGCACCATCCCGAGGCCAAATACTTCTCGGTTTAGGAACAGAATGACCCCGTCACCCATTGACTTAGCACAGATGGCACTCGAGCGCGCCCATGGGCATGAACTGCGGCTAAAAACAGGTGTGACTCACTACTGGACCTACCCCTCCGATCAATCGGCGGCCAGGACGATCATCATGGTTCACGGCTATCGTGGCAACCACCATGGCCTGGAGGCCTTGGCGGGAGCACTCGCTGATTTCGATGTGGTTATTCCAGACTTGCCAGGCTTTGGGCGCTCTGCGGAGCTGGCAGAGACACACACGGTAGATTCCTACGCTGACTGGCTGAGGGAATTCGTGGCTGCTCTAAACATCGATGGGGCTGTTGTCCTGGGCCACTCCTTTGGCTCAATTGTTACCGCGGCGGCCGCTGAAGCTGGCCTGAAAAACGACCTAATCTTGGTAAATCCGGTATCAAGGTTTGAAGAAAGAACAGACCAGCGGTTCTTGAACCTACTGGTGAACACCTATTACGCGCTTGGCGGCAACCTGCCCAAGGCAATGGCGAACGGCTTGCTTCGGAACAACATGTTTGTGCGAATCATGTCTGAGGTCCTCGCCAAAACCAAGGAGCCTAAGGTCAGGAATTGGATTCACCAGCAGCACGAAAAGAACTTCAGTGATTTCTCTGATCGCCGAGTTGCAGTCGAAGGCTATTACGCAAGTCTGTCCAAAAGCGTGGCTAGCTTTGCGAATAAAATTCCCAACCGCACACTCCTGATTGCCGGAGAACTAGACGACATTACTTCGCTAGCGGACCAGCTAAAGGCAACAGAGCTCTTCAGTGCAGGCAAGCTCGAGATAATACCCGGTGTCGGTCACCTGATCCATTACGAGGCCCCTCAGCAGGCGGCAGTGCTTATCGCCGGGTTTGTTCGAGGTAACTAGTGGACCACGCACCCATTTACTTTGATGCTCGCTACATCCGGGTGGATCACCACGATGGCATCAGCCGGTATTCGGCTTCCCTAGCAGCTGAACTGGTGAAACTTACTCCGCTGGTTGCCATCATTAGTGACAAGCGTCAACTCGAAAAACTTCCGGCTGGAATTCCTCACGTTTACCTAAACAATCCCACATCATGGTCGGAACCATTCGCGGCTCTCAAGCTAAACCGGCTAAAACCAGCGGTGGTTTATTCCCCGATGCAGACCATCGGTGCTTTCGGAAGACGGTTCAAGCTGGTGCTCACGCTTCACGATCTGATTTACTACCGTCACCCCAGTCCGCCGCCCTCGATGCCCCTGGCGGTGAGGATTGGCTGGAGACTTTACCATCTAACCTATTGGCCCCAACGCTGGGTGCTGAACCAAGCCGACTCGGTGGTAACTGTTTCACGGACCACGCGGGAACTTATGAGGTCCCATAGGCTCACAAAACGTGACATCGATGTGGTCTACAACGCTGCCGACAACTCAGATTCAGAGCTCGGCGCAGACTTACCTGTGAAACGACCCAGCAAAACGCAGCGCCTTATCTACATGGGCAGTTTCATGGACTACAAAAACGTGGAAACGCTGGTATCAGGCATGTCCGAACTGCCGGGTTACGAACTGCACCTTCTTAGTCGCATTTCTGAGGATCGTAAGGCGCAATTGATGGCGTTGCAAAACAGCGATGGCGGAGAGCTGGTATTTCACAACGGCGTATCCGAGTCTGAATATCACGAACTGCTAAGTGGATCGGTAGCCTTGGTTAGCGCGTCTTTAGACGAAGGCTTTGGAATTCCTTTGGTGGAGGCAATGAGCCGCGGAATCCCGGTAGTGGTATCAGACATCTCAATTTTTCGAGAAATCGGAGCCGACGCAGCTGTCTATTTCGAGGCCACTTCGGCGGTTGCTTTCTCAACCGCGGTTAAAACTCTGAAAGACCCAGAAACTTGGGCGAACCTTTCAAAGCTTTCGTTTGAACAGGCCCGAAAGTTCAGTTGGAGCCAGTCTGCACTTGCGCTGCTCGCGGTTCTTGAGCGAGCTACCAAATAGGCCAGCACGCCTTGCAGTCAGGGTCGAAAATTGTCTAATTACGAAGAGCGGTTTGCTGTGCCGAGTGTGTGCGGCGCGTAGTTCAAAATTCTCCACCGGTCCGAATGAATCAGGCTACTCAAAGAGGCGTTTCCGAACCGTTCGCCTTCGAGCGGAAGGGTTTTGTCGCTTGCCAACCTGATTGCCTTGCGGATAAAAGCGCCGTGCGAGACGGCAAGGACTCGTTGGCCAGGATAGGTATTTACAATGTGTTGAAGCAACAACGTAGCCCTGGAGGCTAGTTCTGGGATAGTCTCTCCGCCGGGAACTGCTGTTCCATCGGGGTAGCGTTCACGATACTCCCCGTAGGTTAGACCCTCGGCTTCACCGAACGCTCGCTCCACAAGCAGTTGCTCCACAACCGCCTCGGGAAATCCTGCAACCTCGGCGACGATTCTTGCGGTCTCCATGGCCCGACCCAAGGGTGAACTGAGCAAAACATCCCAGTCGCCCCGAAAAATGTGAGCACCCGCTTGCCGAGCCTGTTGAATCCCGTTTGTATTCAACGGAATGTCTGTGGTTCCTTGAAGCCGGAAGTCAATGTTCCAGTCGGTCTGGCCATGTCGCAACAGCCCTAGTATCGTGTTAGTCAATGAGGAGCCTCTCCAGTGCCATCGAGGTATTCGCCTCGATCTTGGCGAAGGCGAATTCATCTCCCTTAGTGGGTCCAAGATTGACAATCACTATAGGTTTCTCGGCTTTTAGTGCTCGTCGGACAAACCGCATACCCGAATTCACTGCGAGTGAGGTTCCGGCTACTAACAAAGCCTGACTCGAATCCAAGAGATTGAAACATCTCTCGACCAAGTCGGCAGCCACCGACTCACCGAAAAACACCACATCGGGCTTTAGCATGCCGCCGCAGGACGGGCAGAATGGAATTTTGAAATCCGCGGTCGCCTCAATTTCGGCGTCGCCATCCGGGGTGTACTCAATATTGGGATCAACAGATACATTCGGATTCAGGTCGCGCAGGATGAGGTCAACATCGGATCTGGATATTGCCTTTTTGCACAGCATGCAACGTACCTGGTCCAAGCGTCCGTGCAACTCAAATACATTTTTCGAGCCTGCCACTTGATGCAATCCGTCGACGTTCTGAGTCACGATTCCAGAAACATCACCCATTTTCTCGGCAAGCGCCAGAGCGAAGTGGCCTGCGTTTGGTTTGGCCAAATGAATACGTGACCAGCCCACGTAACTGCGAGCCCAGTAGCGTTGCTGCGCCAAAAAACTTCCCATGAAAGAATCAAAGGTCATGGGGTGCTGCTTGGTGGTGGTACCTTTTCCACGGTAATCCGGGATTCCCGAATCCGTGCTGATACCAGCTCCGGTTAGCACAGCTATAGACCTACCCGCCAACTTTTGTCGCGCGTAATCGATGCCGTAAATGGCTGCTGCTGACAGTTCGGCTTCGATGGGGTTTTCTTGAGTCATTATTCCAAGTTTAACGTCGGGTGATGTCCCGGCACCGTATGTGGGAATATTGAGCAGTTATCAGGAGAATACGTGATCAAATATTTGGGCTCGAAGCGCACTCTCGTGCCTGTTTTGACCAAACTGGCAGAGGCCAGCGGTGCTAGCACCAGCCTAGATTTGTTCACCGGAACCACAAGAGTGGCTCAGGCCTTCAAGCAAACCGGACACCGGGTCACTGCCACCGACTTGGCCTCGTATTCGTTGGCTTTTGCAAAAACCTGGATTGAAATCGACGCATCGATGCAGGAGCACCGCGAGCTTGAAGACGCGCTAGAACACCTAAACTCGCTGACGGGCGAGCCCGGTTACTTCACCAAGTCCTTCTGCGAGGATGCCCGTTACTTTCAACCCAAAAACGGTCAGAAGGTGGATTCCATCCGGAATCAAATCGAAACCGATTACAAAGGCTCCTGGCTTTATTTTCCGCTTTTGACCAGCCTGATTCTGGCTGCCGATCGCGTAGACAGCACCACGGGAATTCAAATGGCTTTTCTAAAGCAGTGGTCTGCGCGAAGTCACGCGAATCTGGTGATGAAAGACCCGGGTTTGAAGGTGGGATCCGGAACCGCGCTTCAAGGGGACGCAGTAGAACTGGCAAGCACGCTTGCCCCTGTAGACCTCGCGTATTTGGATCCCCCCTACAATCAACACCGCTATTTTGCCAACTATCACGTCTGGGAGACCCTGGTTCGTTGGGATTCGCCTGAATCTTACGGGGTGGCGAATAAGCGCATCGATGTCCGCGACGACAACACCAAAAGCGCATTTAACTCTAAGAAAACCATGGCCAGTTCGCTGGCCAAAGTCATCGCTGATTTGAAGTGCGAAACCATGATATTGAGCTATAACAACGAATCCTGGCTAAGCCGCGATGAACTTTTTGCGCTAGTCGAGACAAAGGGCAAGGTTGAGATTCTGGACTTTGATTTCAAACGCTATGTGGGAGCCCAGATTGGCGTCTATAACAAACTTGGAAAAAAGGTGGGGGAGCCTGGGCACTCTAGAAACATCGAGCACATAGTCTTGGCAGGCCCAAAACAAACTGTAGATAGGATGACGGCAGCGATTTTGGGCTGACCAACCTGATCTTTAGCTGGTGGCTACTTTTTAGGCCCCGGATGCGCCTTCAGATTGATTTTTTGTTTTTTCTCGGGTTCCCTGATCCGACTCGCGTCAAAAGTCGCGTGACCTGCACCTACCAGTCCAAAGTAAAGTGGCTGCACTAATACGAAAGCCGCGGTTAGAGCCACCGGATCTTTGCCGAATCCCTGTGCCACTCGGTGCGCTGATATCGCCGCCAAAATACCCAAGAGGATGATTGCGCCCTCGGGTACCACTGTGCTTAGTGTGTCCCAAAGAAAACCAAACGGCCCAGGTGTCGAGCCAAAGTTGAAAGCTGCCGTCCAGTCGCCGGTCACTCCTAGGACCTGAATGCGCTGGATTAACTTGTCGATAGTTACCGGCAACTCCAGAATTGACGCCAACTCGAAAGCGCCAAAGAGGCCAAGCAAACTCCAGTAGCCGCTCTTTCCGGCCAGTTTAAAAAAGTCCCATAGTTGATAAACAGGCACCCAGGCTCGCCAGACGGGAATTCCCACCTTTGAATAGACACGCGAGATCATGGCCGAATTCAAAACAAAGAAAACAAAATAGCCACCGATGATCACCTCGACGACCACAACAGAAAGATTTAGAACGCCGTCGACAGTGGAAAAGTCCAGATTCACAGCGCCCCCTCTCAGTTGTTTAGGCATCGATTTATACAAGCCTAAGTTGGTTTTGGGGCCTCGAACGAGGTCAGACCAGAAATGAACCTAATTCTTTTCCTAGTCGAGTTCCAAAGCGAACTCGAAATCCTGTCCGGAGTTATCCAAAACGACCGACGACAATGCTTTTCCGGATCCGGTCACAAAGTTCAGTCTCAATCGCTTGCGCGCAAAGGCAGGGAATCCGGCGCCAGATGACTTGCCTCGCAGTTTGAGGGAGCTTGATAAACGGACAAGTTCTACTTCGGTAACGACTTTTTCACCACGCAACGCACCAAACGTGAGCCCGTCATCTTCCTGGAACCAGGATTCGACTCGGCAATCAATGGACGGCACGAATACACGCAACTCGATTTCTTCTGGGTAATGGTCCGCAGTCGTCAGTGGTGCACCTTGCCACAGAGGTATTACCGAGCCAGCCTTGACGAAAACCGGGATGTGCCCGGAAGGCGCCGAAACTCGGAGACGCTCTCCCGACGAAACCAAACTTTCGCCCAGGTGCCAGTCAAACCATTCACCGGCGGGTAGGTAAACGCCACGCTCGATCGCTTTGGGTTCTGTGATTGGCGCGACCAGAATCTGGTCCCCAAGTAGGTACTGGTCATCGGTTTCTTTCACATCCGAGTCGTACTGGTAATCGAAAATAAGCGGTCGCTGAATTGGCGCACCGGTAACGCTGGCTTTCACGAATGCGCTGTAAAGGTAAGGCATCAGTTGATAGCGCAGGTTAACTGCGCTTCGGTAAATCTCTAGAACCTCCGGCCCAAAAGACCATGGGTACTGATCGATTTGGCCGGCTACGTTGTGATTTCTGGCAAATGGGGTCAGCGCCCCGTATTGAATCCAGCGAGCAAGAAGCTCTGGGTTGCTGTCCTCTCCAAAACCACCGATGTCGGCACCCACAAACGATTGTCCACTGATAGATAGGCCGCTTCCCATGGGAATACTCAGCCAAAGGTGATCCCAACGCGACATGTTGTCACCCAGCCAGTTGGCCGCGTAGCGCTGGATGCCGGGGGAGCCCGCACGCGAGAGCACGAAAGTACGCAACTCCGGCATGGATTTCCTAAGGCCCTGGACTGTTCCCATAGCCATTAGAAGAGCGTAGGCGTTGTGATACCGCTCGTGATTGAACTCGCCATTTCCAAAGCGCATTCTCTCGGCAGGAATATCGCCCGTGGCTGGCTCGTTCATGTCATTCCAGATTCCAGCCAAACCGCTCTGAACATGCTTTGCGTTAAGGTCACCCCACCAGTCACGAGCCTCTGCATTCACAAAGTCAGGGAAAGCTGTGTTTCCGGGCCAAACCTGACCGATGTAAATGTCTCCGCCCTCGGTTTTACAGAACACATCACGAGCCAGGCCAGAATCGAAGACCTCATATCCAGGGTCAAACTTTACCCCTGGGTCAATAATGGTAACCACCCGAATGCCCTCGCTTTTGAGTTGCTCCAGCATGGCCTCCGGGCTCGGGAATAACCCTTCGTTCCAAGTGAACACGCGGTAGCCATCCATGTAGTCAATGTCTAGCCAGAGAACATCCACAGGAATCTGCAGGTCTCGATACTTGGCAGCCAGGGCCAAGGTCTGCTCTTGGCTGTACTGGTGCCAACGGCACTGGTGGTGACCCAAGGCCCAGATTGGCGGAAGTGGGGTACGGCCGGTTAGCCAGGTGTAATCCCGCAAAATCGAGGCCATCGATGGTCCAGCGAAGATGTACTCGGTGTACTGGCCACCCTCAAACTTGATTCGGTAGTGATCCGCCGGCCTGAAATCGTAATAGCCTCGGTAACCGTTGTCGATAAACGAACCGGCCATTTGTCCGGTTTGGGAGTCCTGGTGATAGTAAAACGGGATCGAAACGTAGTACGGATCAAACTCAATAGAGGTGTTGTCGGCCCGTGGATCGGTTCCTGGCAGGACCTTGGTGAACTCTCCGCTGGCCGTGGGGTTTAGGACATCTACGTTCCAAAGGGTGAAATCCCGGCCACGCCTGTCGAAGCCACCGGTTTTTTCACCCAGACCGTAAATGGAATCTTCAGCACCCGCCCAACGACTAAGTTCAAAGGCGTCGTTTAAAGTTGCGTAACCTGCGGTGTCTGGCGCCTTACGAAAGACCACGGAGCCGTCGGTTCGGTAAACATCGATGGAAAAATCTTGCAGCTCAAGGACCAGTTTTAGGTCCGCGGTGACCAACAAAGCCTGGGAATCGGTCTCCTCAAGGGTGAACGAACTGTCCAGGTTGAGTTCCGATGCTTGGGCCAGAGGGTCTATTTCGAGGGCATAACTCGGGGCCTCATCGAAAACACCGCCTCGACTAATTTTGATTCGAAGCAGATCGGATTTGATCACATCGATGCGGAGTTTTTCGTGACCGAGGTTGGCTTGAAGGCCGTTTGGGGTTTGGGCCAGATTAGTTACCGAGCGAAGGGCAATCATCGAAGATTTCTGCATATCACCCAATGCTAGGGGAGCGATCAGCGAATAAACGCTTACTAATAAACCTAGATCGTGTAAGTGTCGTCGGTCTTTGGAGCCCTGCTGCGGATCTGATTTGTACCCACAACAATTGAGTTGGCAGGAACCGCTTTAGTCACTACCGCGTTTGCCCCGATCGAAGAGCCGTTTCCAACTGAAATATTGCCGATTACCTTGGCTCCCGCGCCTAAAACAACGTGGTTGCCAATCGTTGGGTGCCGCTTTTCTTTTGTGTTCTGGTTGCCACCCAGCGTGACCTGGTGATAGACCAGAACGTCGTCGCCTATTACGGCAGTCGCGCCTATTACAACGCCATTTCCGTGATCGATGACAAAGCGCCGGCCAATTTTTGCGGCTGGATGAATCTCGATTCCGCTCCAAAGCTTGGCCCAGTTACTGACCAATCTAGCCAAGGTGAAAAACTTACCGCTCCAGAGTTTGTGGGCAACCCGGTAGCACCAAACTGCATGAATACCCTGGGTAGTCAAAATCAACTCGAACCCGTTGCGGGCAGCTGGATCGAGGGCTAAACCGGTGCGAATGTCTTCGGAAATTCTTTTTAGCATGTCCCACTAGTTTGCCAGACTGTGTCTCGAATAAAAAAGAGGCACCTTGCGGTGCCTCTTTTACGCAAGTTACTTTGCGGTGTACTGGTCGGTCAAATCCTTGTATAGCAAGCTAGACAGGTATCTCTCACCAAATGATGGAATGATGACCACAATGTTCTTGCCGGCGAACTCAGGACGCTTAGACACTTCGTTGGCAGCCCAAATCGCAGATCCAGACGAAATTCCAACCAAAAGGCCTTCCTCGGCGGCTGCGCGACGAGCCCAGGCAAAAGAGGTCTCGTTCACCGCATCGAACACTTCGTCGTAAACGGTGGTGTCCAGAATGCTAGGCACAAAGTTTGGACCGATTCCTGCTAGCGGGTGAGCACCAGGGGCACCACCAGACAGCAGTGGAGATGCGGCTGGCTCAACCACAAAAACCTTGATGTCGGGGTTGTATTCCTTTAGACGACGGCCGGTACCGGTAACGGTTCCGCCAGTTCCAGAGCCGGCAACCAGTGCGGCGACATCGCCGTTTAGGTCTCGCCAGATTTCCTCACCTGTGGTTTCGAAGTGGATCTTTGGACCGGCAGGGTTATCGAACTGACGCACCAAAACTGCGCCTTCGATTTCCTTTCCCAGTTCCTCGGCCTTGGCAACAGAACCTTTCATGCCTTCAGGTCCGGGGGTCAAAACAAGCTCGGCTCCGTAGGCGCGGAGTAAGACCTTACGCTCGGTGCTCATGGTCTCTGGCATGGTCAAGATAACGCGGTAGCCACGGGCGGCACCAACAAGCGCAAGACCGATTCCGGTGTTACCGCTAGTGGCCTCGATGATGGTGCCCCCGGGCTTGAGTTCACCAGAGGCCTCCGCGGCATCAACCATGGCAATTGCAAGGCGATCTTTCACCGAAGAAGAGGGGTTGTAAAACTCGAGTTTGGCGTAAACGTTTGCCTGGCCCTCGATGATTCGGTTGAGGCGAACCAACGGAGTGTTTCCGAAAGCCTCGGTGATGTTGTTGTAAATAGCCATTGGAGACCCCTTGTTCATACGGACTCCAAAAGTTTATCCAAGCGTCTAAAGCTAGGGATTTTGTTGCGTTTGATTACAGCGTTAAGTTACGTAGTGGATACTGACTGAACCAAAACGAACTCAGATTGGAAAACCATTGGAAAAACCGAGACTACGACCTGGCACAGTCGCCACCCTGGCGATTTCACTGGTCGGTGTGTTCTTGATCCAATGCTGGGGGATTGCAACCCCATCGCTGTGGGCAGATGAGATAGCTACCATTTCGGCCGCTTCCAGGCCGCTATCCGCTCTCTGGGTATTACTGCAGAA
>CAIYOE010000096.1 GCA_903927775.1 uncultured Micrococcales bacterium
CGAGAAAAACGTGCAGGTTTTCCTACAGAACCTCTACGACACCGGTTTCATTTACCAGGGCGACTTCGAGGGTAACTACTGCGTTGGTTGCGAGGAATACAAGACCATGGGAGACCTGATCGATGGCGAAGGCGACTTTGTTGGCCAGAAGGTTTGTGCCATTCACACTCGACCGGTCGAGAAGCTAAAGGAGACCAACTACTTCTTTAAGTTGAGCGAGTTCGAGCAGCCACTGCTTGATTACTACGCAGCCAACCCAAAGTTTGTGCAGCCAGAGAGCGCCAAGAACGAGGTTGTTAGTTTTGTTCGTCGCGGTCTCGAGGACCTGAGCATTTCGCGTTCCAAAGAGAAGTTCGACTGGGGTATCGACATTCCTTGGGACAACAGCCACATCACCTACGTTTGGTTCGACGCGCTGTTGAACTACATCACCGCTATTGGCTATGGCGAAGACACCGCCGAGGCAAAGGCCAAGTTTGAAAGCCTCTGGCCGGCGAGTGTTCAGATTGTCGGCAAGGACATTCTTCGTTTCCACGCCGTGATTTGGCCTGCCATGCTCATGGCTGCCGGACTGACCCCGCCGAACCAAGTCTTTGGCCACGGTTGGTTGCTGGTTGGTGGCGAGAAGATGTCCAAGTCCAAGTTGACGGGTATCGCTCCAAGTCAGATCACCGACACCTTTGGTTCAGATGCGTTTCGCTATTACTTCATGAAGGCAATAGCCTTTGGCTCGGATGGCTCGTTCAGCTGGGAAGACCTCTCGGCTCGTTACCAGAGCGAGCTTGCCAACGGCTTTGGAAACTTGGCTTCGCGAACCATCGCCATGATTCACCGTTACTTCGATGGGGTGCTGCCTGCTGCCACAGCACACACCGATGCTGACCTGCAGGTGGCGCGCGTGGCCGCCGAGGCCGTGGCAAAGGCCGATCAGGCGATCGACGACCTTGCGATTCAAGACGCGATTGCTGCGGTTTGGACTCTGGTGGATGAACTGAACAACTACATCACCGTGCAGGAGCCATGGGCACTCGCCAAGGATGAAGCCAACCGCGAACGCCTAGCAACTGTTTTGAACACCGCCGCGGAGGGCATCCGTGCGCTTACAGTTTTGTTGGCTCCGATTACTCCTAAGGCTTGCGAAAAGCTTTGGTCGGCTCTGGGCCAGGCATCTCTGGGAGACCTAGACGACCAAAAGCTAAGTCAGGCCGGAGTCTGGGGTCAGCTCAAGGCCGGCGCCATCATCGGTGTGCTTGAACCTTTGTTCCCTCGTATCGAAACCGAAGCCAAGTAAGGCAAACCATGTGCGCAAGCGACGGCGATATTGCTGCCTCGGTTTCCGGTGCCCTAGAAGGCGACCAGCCCGTTTCACACATGCGCACTCGCGTCAACTACGACGCAAATAATCACCGCGCCAACCTGAAATACCCAGAGGTTCCCGAGCCGCTAGAGGTAGGAACCTACGACAACCACACTCACCTAGAGATCGCCGACGGCGATGAGCCACTACACTTCACCGAGCACCTTGACCTGGCGAATCAGTCTGGAATGCTGGGCGTGGTTCAGGTTGGCGTAACCCTAGAGAGCAGTAAGTGGAGCGCCGCGGTTGCTGCCGTAGAGCCACGTGTATTGGCTGCCGTGGCCCTGCACCCGAACGAAGCACCACTTTACGAGACCAAGGCTCGCCTTGATGATGCGATTGCTGGCATTGCCGAGTTGGCAACCCAGCCTCGCGTTCGGGCGATCGGCGAGACTGGCCTGGACTTCTTTAGAACGGCCGGCGAGGCCGAGCTGGAGCTGCAGCAGTATTCGTTTGAAGAACACATTCGAATCGCCAAGGAAAACAACATCGCTTTGCAGATACACGACCGCGAGGCACACGACCAGGTGGTCAAAACTCTCAAGCGAGTTGGCGCTCCCGATCGAGTGGTCTTCCACTGCTATTCGGGCGACACCGATTTGGCTCAGATTTGCAAAGAAAACGGCTGGCACA
>CAIYOE010000097.1 GCA_903927775.1 uncultured Micrococcales bacterium
CGCCGTTTGACAGGTCGGGGCACAGAGTCCGCCGAAGAGCAGCAGAGAAGATTGGACACTGCAAGGCAGGAACTGGCCGCCCAGGCAGAGTTTGATCACGTTGTTATCAACGATGAGGTGGCTGAATGTGCCCTCCAGGTCGTAAACTTGATTCAGGCGTAGTGGCAAACGGTATTTGCCCACCAAATTCTTTTTATTAAATCGAAAGTAGATCCATGTCAGACAAGCTTCAGGGAATCGTTAGCCCTTCGATCGACAACCTTCTTAGCAAGACCAACAGCAAGTACGAACTGGTTATCTTTGCATCTAAGCGTGCTCGTCAGATCAACGACTACTACTCGGCTCTTCACGAGGGCAGCTTGTTCAACAACGTTGGTCCATTGGTAGAGACCACCATCGATGAAAAGCCGCTGACCATCGCAATGCACGAGATCGATGAAGACAAGCTAGTTATCACTCGCGAAGCCGAGTAGTTCTAGTTCTAGAGAATCAAGCGAATACCACCGTGATGCGAGTCCTACTCGGAATCACCGGTGGTATTGCTGCATATAAGGCCACCGGCATAATCCGCGGCTTCACCGAGGCCGGTCATTCGGTCAAGGTAATCCCAACAGCAAACGCGCTTAGATTTATTGGCGCAACCACGCTAGAAGCTCTCAGTCACAACACCGTTGATTCGGATCTTTACACCGATGTGGATTCCGTAAAGCATGTCGCTCTGGGGCAAGAAGCAGACCTTGTTGTCGTGGCTCCAGCCAGCGCCGCATTTCTTGCCAGGTTCGCGGCCGGCCTTGCAGACGACCTTTTATTAAACGCCCTTTTGGTCACAAAGGCTCCTGTGTTGGTCGCACCCGCCATGCACACCGAGATGTGGCAAAACCCGGCCACCGTAGCAAATGTGGCAACGCTTAGAGCACGTGGAGTCACCGTACTTGATCCGGCTTCGGGCAGGTTGACTGGCGCCGACACCGGACCCGGAAGACTTCCGGAGGCAGAGGCCATCGTTGGCTTAGGTTTATCGTTGGCGGCTGCGCAAGGCGCTGGGATCCTGGCCGGCAAACACATACTAGTAACTGCCGGTGGTACCCAGGAGGCAATCGACCCGGTTCGCTTCATCGGCAACCGCTCCAGCGGTAAACAGGGTGTTGCAATCGCACTGGCGGCAATCGCGGCAGGTGCGAAAGTAACACTAATCGGTGCCAACCTAGAGGTAAGCACCAGCGGTATCGCAAACGTGATTTCGGTAAATACAGCCGAGCAACTGCATGATCAGGTCGACCTTTTGTTGGCTTCCACGGATGTTTTGATCATGGCTGCGGCGGTCGCAGATTACCGTGTGGCAAATCCTTTACCTGAAAAGATCAAACGATCTGTGGCGGGGGAGCATCTCGAACTCAGCCTGGTTGCCAATCCGGATATTTTGGCTGAGTCTGTGCTTCGGGTAAAAAACGAGAATCTCAAAACCACCGTGGTTGGCTTTGCTGCCGAGACGGCCGGAAGCCTTGAACGGCTCGCCACCTTGGCGAGTGTGAAGCTCGCGTCCAAAGGCTGTCACATGATCGTGGCTAACGATGTATCCCAGGGGCAGGTATTCGGTGCCGATCACACCTCGGCCTACTTGCTTAGCCAGACGGGAGAGTCGGCTCTCTCTCAGGGCACCAAGCAGCAGGTGGCCTCACAGATCGTGAACTTTGTGGCGGGTCAAATGTCGGCGGCTGCCGATATACTTGACCAATAATGACAAACCTGCGCTTCTTTACTTCCGAGTCAGTGACCGAAGGTCACCCAGACAAAATCTGCGACCAGATTTCAGACACCATCCTCGATGCCATGTTGGAACAGGACCCAAACTCCAGAGTCGCGGTAGAGACCATGGTCACCACCGGTTTGGTCCACATTGCCGGAGAGGTAACCACCGAGGGCTACGTTGAAATCCCGCAACTGGTGCGTCAAAAGATTCGCGACATAGGCTATACCTCTAGTCAGATCGGCTTCGACGGCTCCTCCTGCGGCGTCTCGGTAAGCATCGGACAGCAGTCGCCAGACATCGCACAGGGTGTGGATTCTGGATTTGAGTCCAGAGAAGCCGGCTCGTCGGACCGCTTAGACCAGCAGGGCGCCGGAGACCAGGGTCTCATGTTTGGCTACGCCACAAACGAGAGCCCCACTCTGATGCCAGTCGCAATCCACACTGCTCATCGGCTAGCCGAGAAACTTTCGCAGGTGCGTAAGTCCCAGACCGTCGACTTTCTGAGACCAGATGGCAAAACCCAGGTAACCATTGGCTACGAGGGCAATATTGCCAAGTCAATTTCCGCGGTAGTGCTTTCTACACAGCACAACCCTGGCATACAGCTAGAAGACCTTCGGGCTCAAATGAAGGCCACGGTTATCGATCGGGTTCTGGAACAAACCGGGCTCGACCTTAGCCAGACCAAATACTTTATTAACCCAACGGGCGTATTCGAAATCGGCGGTCCAATGGGCGATGCCGGCCTAACCGGGCGCAAAATCATCGTAGATACCTACGGCGGGGCTAGTCGTCACGGCGGCGGCGCGTTCAGCGGCAAAGACCCCAGCAAGGTCGACCGTTCGGCCGCCTATGCAATGCGTTGGGTTGCCAAGAACGTAGTTGCCGCGGGGCTGGCGGATCGCGCCGAAGTCCAGGTTGCCTACGCAATCGGTGTTGCTAAGCCGGTAGCCGTATACGTGGAGACCTTTGGTACCGCAAAGGTTCCGCAGGCATCAATCGAAGCAGCCATTGCCAAAGTCTTCGATCTGCGTCCTCGCGCAATCATCGAGGAACTGGACCTACTTCGCCCGATTTACGCTCAGACTGCGGCCTACGGCCACTTTGGTCGAGAACTCCCAGACTTTACCTGGGAGCGAACCGACCGAGTCGCCGCTCTCCAGGCCGCGCTCTAAACCTCAGAGGCTAATTAGACTGCCGCACGCTACGCCAGGCTGGCAATAGAGTCACCCCTGCCTCAGCTTGATCGACTTTTCGACTACGCAATACCGACCGAGCTACAACCCGACTGCAAGGTTGGCGCGCGCGTTCAGGTTCCCTTTGGTCGTGGTGGCGCCAGCCACGATGGCTTCGTGGTGGAAATCACCAGTTCATCGGAGTTCAACGCCAGTGAGGTAACAGCGATTACTTCGCCGGTTCCAGTGTTGCCACCCGAGCTTTACCGGCTTCTAAGAGCAATAGCAGACCGCCAAGCTGGAACCGTCTCGGACCTGCTAAAAC
>CAIYOE010000098.1 GCA_903927775.1 uncultured Micrococcales bacterium
CCCGGAGCCAGCTCCATGTCGCCGTTGTTCTTGACGCTGCTGATAGCGCCCTTCCACTCGGTCTTTGGCTTGTTGCTGGGGGTTCCACCATAGCCACTGCCAGAAGTTCCCGCACCGGGAACGTATCCGGATTGGTCGGCGATAGACGGACGGTAACTCGGCAACCCACGACCTGCGCCTGATTCGCGCCAGGCAATTAGGTCGGCTGGGATTTCATTCAAGAAGCGACTAGGAGTCGCCGCGTCGGTTTCGCCAAATGTGGTTCTGCTCATTGCCAGACTCAGGTGCAGGTGCTTGCGGGCGCGAGTAATTCCCACATAGAACAGGCGACGCTCCTCGGCCAGACCACCCGGAGTCAGGAACGACATGCGGTGAGGCAACAAGCCCTCCTCAATTCCGGCCAAGAACACCGCATCGTATTCCAGGCCCTTTGCAGTGTGCAGAGTCATGAGGCTGACCGAACCGGATTCGTCGTCGATGTCGTCGGCTGCGGCCACCAGGGCGACCTCGTTCAAGAAGTCCGGCAGGCGGCCATCGGGGTTGTTTCGCTGGAATTCGCGAGCCACGTTTACGAGTTCGTCGAGGTTCTCAACGCGGGCTTCGTCTTGAGGGTCTCTGCTAGCACGAAGCGACTCGAGCAAACCGCTCTTGGCCAAGACCTCGCGCAGAATCGCATCTACCGGCGAGGTCTCGATCATTGCCTCTATCTGATGCAACAGACCGCCCAACCCCTTGATGGCGTTTGTGATCTTTGGCCCAAAGCCAAGTTCTTCAACGTGGTCTAGAGCCTCGCGCACGCTCATGTTGTATTGCTCGGCAAACCTGGCCAGTTGGGTCTCTGAGGCGTCGCCAATTCCGCGCTTTGGCACGTTCAGAATTCGTCTAGTGGCTAGATCGTCTTTGCCGTTAGCAACCGCAACCAGATAGCCAAAGGCGTCCTTGATTTCCTGGCGCTCATAGAACTTGGTGCCGCCGATTACCTTGTAGGGCAGTGCACTTCTGACGAAGATTTCTTCGAGTGCTCGGGTCTGCGAGTTGGTTCGGTAGATCACCGCAATGTCGCGGTAATCCATTCCGTTGCGGTGCAAGGTGTTGATTTCGTCTGCGATGAACTGCGCTTCGTCGTGCGCGCTGTACCCCGTGTAACCAACGATTGCCTCGCCCGCACCCGAGTCGGTCCACAGGTTCTTGGCTGGGCGATCGAAGTTGTTGCTGATAACCGCGTTTGCCGCCGAAAGAATGTTTTGGGTGCTGCGGTAGTTTTGCTCCAGCAAGATGGTTCGCGCCCCGCGGAAATCCTTTTCGAACTCCGAAATGTTGCGGATGTCCGCTCCTCGGAAGGCATAAATACTTTGGTCGGAGTCGCCCACCACAGTCAGGGCGGCAGGTGGCATTACCTCGCCGGTGCGGTCATCGATGTTGGCGTGCATTGCGTCGAGCGGCATGGTTAGCTCGCGAATCAGCGCATACTGAGCGTGGTTGGTGTCCTGGTACTCGTCTACCAAAATGTGGCGGAACTTGCGTTGGTAAAGCGCAGCTACATCTGGGAAGTTGCGGAACAGATGCACGGTTTCGGCTATCAGGTCGTCGAAGTCGAAGGCATTGTTGCGCCTAAGTTCGGCCTGGTAGCGCTCAAAGATTTCGCAGATCATGCGGTGAACCGGGTCTGAGTTGTCTCCGGTTCGAGCAAATGACTCGGCATCCGCTAGCTCGTTTTTAGCGTTGCTAATGATGCTGGCAACCGCGGCCGGGGTGAGCTTGTGAATGTCTGCGCCAAGGTCGCGAATTAATCGCTTGAGGATCGCGCGGCTGTCGCCCGAGTCGTAAATAGTGAAGTTGGAGTCGTGTCCGAGGCGCCCGGCTTCGCGGCGCAAAATCAGCACACAGGCGCTGTGGAAGGTCTTGATCCACATGCCGCTGGCGTCGTCTCCCAGAAGATGACGCACGCGCTCGCGCATCTCGGCTGCCGCCTTATTGGTAAAAGTAATTGCCAAGATTTGGCTGGGCCAAAGTTCTTTATTTGCCAACAGGTGGGCAATCCGGTGAGTAAGCACTCGGGTCTTACCGGAACCCGCACCGGCCACAATCAATAGTGCCGGACCACGGTATTCGACAGCCGCGCGCTGTTGCGGATTCAGCCCTTCAACCAACTGGCTGGAGCGATCAAATTGGTTGATGCTAAAGAGTTCTGTCATAACTAGAGAATCCTAGGTGAGACTATCGACAGTGAACCGGAGCAGGTCTGGTTGGTCGGCAAATATTCCGTCTACACCGGTGTGAATGAAGTCTGCGTAGTATTCATCCACGCTATTTTCGGCTTCTTCGGCCCGTGCCGTCCAGGTGAACACCAAGAGCCCCAGTTCGTGGGCGTCTTGAACCACCGATGGCCAAATATCACGGATGGACCTGCGGTCAATGCTGAGACCATCAAAGTTTTCAGCGATGTCCGCCAGGTACTGACCCACCTCGGCCGGACCACCCTTGGGAATTCGCCAGTGCTCGGTTAGGAACACAAACTTTCCAACATCTGGCATCAAAGCTTTAGCCCTTTGCAAGCCGATGAAGTCAAAACTCTCGATGATCACGGTGATTCCGCGATCCGGGAGCTGGTGCTTGGCCAGGCTGGCGGCCAGCAGGGCCGGAGTGTCTATCCCGCGGTCCAGAAAGTAATTCGGGTATTTGAGTTCCAGAATCAAGGTTTTACCCTGGGCGAAATCGGCCGTCAACAAATCATCGATGGTTGGAATTTGAAACTGAGCGTCAAATTTCGCGCTACCCGGACGTTGGTCAGCAAGGCGCTCGATTGCCCTGGTTTGGCGAACTTCTTCGAGGGTTAGGTCTTCGGAAAACCAATCCTCCACCTCACGCCAGAGAACGAACTTGCTGTGTCTGTGACGAGCGAGCTCGGGAACATCTGCGATGTTGGTGGTGTGACTCAGCACGTTTTCATGTCGGATTATTAGGTGACCATCGATGGTTGGCACGAGGTCCAGTTCAATCGCATCGCTGCCCTGAGCAAACGCTAGTTCGAATGCTTCTAACGTGTTCTCGGGGCGATATCCCGAAGCTCCTCGGTGGCCAAAAACTAGCGGCTTCATGCCGACGTTACTCCCACTCGATGGTGCCGGGTGGCTTACTGGTTACGTCTAGCACCACTCGGTTCACACCGGCGACCTCGTTGGTGATTCGGTTTGAGATTTTTGCAAGCAGGTCGTATGGCAGGCGCGACCAGTCGGCGGTCATGGCGTCTTCGGATGAAACCGGGCGCAGAACGATCGGGTGACCGTAGGTGCGGCCATCGCCTTGCACACCCACCGAACGCACATCGGCAAGCAACACAACTGGACACTGCCAGATATCGCCATCCAAGCCCGCGGCCGTTAGCTCGGCACGAACAATGGCGTCTGCCTTGCGAAGCAGGTCTAGGCGGTCCTTGGTTACCTCACCTACGATGCGGATTCCAAGGCCCGGACCAGGGAACGGCTGACGCTGAACGATCTCTTGTGGCAGGCCAAGCTCGGCACCGATCGCACGAACCTCATCTTTAAACAATGCTCGGAGTGGTTCTACCAGCTCGAACTGCAGGTCTTCTGGCAGGCCACCCACGTTGTGGTGACTCTTGATGCCGGCGGTTGCGCCGCCACCAGATTCGACTACATCCGGGTAAAGAGTTCCCTGAACCAGGAACTTGATCGGGCGGTTGTCCGCTGCCGCCTCGGCAATCAGTGCTGCCTGGGCTTCTTCAAAGGTGCGAATGAACTCCCGGCCAATGATCTTGCGCTTGGTCTCTGGGTCGCTCACTCCGGCAAGCGCATCTAGGAACTTCTTCTCGGCGTCTACGGTCACCAATCGGATACCTGTGGCGGCAACATAGTCGCGTTCAACCTGCTCGGCTTCGTCTTGGCGCAATAGACCGTGGTTTACGAAGACACAAACCAGCTGGTCGCCAACTGCCTTGTGCACCAGTGCAGCCGCTACTGCCGAATCGACTCCGCCCGACAAACCACAGATAACGCGGTCGGATCCAACCTGAGCGCGAATCTTCTCAACCTGTTCAGCAATGACGTTTCCGCTGTTCCAGTCGGCTGGGATGCCCGCTGCATTGTGCAAAAAGTTTACGAGTACGTTCTGACCAAACTGAGAGTGCTTGACCTCCGGGTGCCACTGCACCCCGTAAATCTTTCGCTCGCTGTTCGCGAATGCCGCTACCGGAGTGGTCTCGGTACTGGCCAAAACTTCAAAGCCAGCCGGTGCTTCCATAACCTGGTCGCCGTGGCTCATCCAGCAAATCTGCTCGGCTGGCTGCCCGGCCAGAATCTCGCCGCCGTGCTTCACAACCAGTTCGGTAGCCCCATACTCCTTCTTACCGGTGGCATCCACGCGACCGCCAAGAGTGTTGGCAATGGTTTGGAACCCGTAACAAATGCCCAGAATCGGAATGCCCAGATCAAGAATTGCGGGGTCAAGAGTTGGAGCGTCCGGTTCGTAAACGCTCGATGGGCCACCCGAAAGAATAATTGCGGCCGGCTTCTTTGCTAGAACCTCGGCGGCGGTCACGTTGTGGTGCACGATCTCGGAGTAAACCCCGGCCTCGCGAACACGACGAGCGATTAGCTGCGCGTACTGCGCACCAAAGTCGACTACGAGAACTGGCTGTGACACCTATGCCTCCGAACCGGTCGAGGGTGCACTGAGGGTTGGATCCAAAGCGATCTGGGCCGCGGCTACCTTGGCAAAGTGTGCCTCGGTAAAGAACGACAACAGTGGCACTACTCCGCCAGCTGCAATAAGTATGAATCGACCAAAGCTCCAACGCAGCAGAGTCCAGATTCTGAAGTCGCTGTAAAGGTAAAGCACATAGAACCAGCCATGGATGATCAGGATCCCGGTGGAAAGATTAAGGCCGGTGCTTGGCATTCCGCCAGGCTCGGTGCTGTGTGGCACCAAAGCCAGAAGACCCTGTGGGCCGGCAAACCAAAGATCGAGCCCGAGGCCGTAACGAACGCCAACCTCGATTACGAGCAAAATCAGGAGCGAACCTGTGATCCGCGAAGCCACTTTATAGAGCTTTAGTGTGCCTAAGACTGGGTTTTTTGGGGTGGCCATGGTTCAAGTTTACCCTTGCGACAGGGCGCCTTCCTCGGTCTCGCGAATCTGGGCGTCTCGCACCAGGCGCCACCAGAGGAAGACACTGAAACCACAAAACAGAGTCCATTCGATCGCATAGAAGGCACTGAGCCAATTGACTTGCGTCTGGTTCAAAGTAGCAACCGTGATGTCTTCGAGTCCTGCCACCTGATGCTTGGTGACAAGCAAAAACAAAGGGTAGGCACCGGTTGGCTGGTCGGGAGAAATGAGGTTGACCAGCTGCCCGAGAGAAAGCGATTTAAGAACAGGGCCAGCGATTTCGAGTGGAGCCTCAGATGGCGCTAACCTGCCCGCTAGGTTTATGAACCTGCGATGTTTTTGACTGGCAAAGGCAGCTCGCGCCGCCAAGGCGGTGGTGCGATTAGGAGTGAACCCCAGGGTCACGACAAGGTTTTTGCCTGGTGCACTTGAGTTGGCTACAACCCAGTAACCCTCGGTCCCATCGTTTTGAACTCGCCCGCTAACTACCCAAACCTGGCCTGATTTATAAAGCAGGTTGGCTTTGACCATGGTGCCTACTGCGTCGGTTGCGGGGGCTTGACCAGCCTGAATGACCTGATCCAGGCGCGGCGCATTAGCGGCCGCGACTCTATTGGCACTGGCATCGTGAAGGGGTGCCTCTATAGATCGACCCAACTGCCACTGTGCCAAAAGAGCGCAGATTGCGGCCACAGCCAACGCTATTGCCAGGGCTCCAATCCAGCGTGGTCTTCTTGCGACCTGAAACCAGGTTGACGCCTTGGCTGAACTCATGGCCCTGAGCCTAGTTGGATTGGTAAGGAGCAACCACCACGTCTACGCGCTGGAACTCCTTGACATCCGAATAGCCCGTGGTTGCCATTGCCCTTCGCAGCGCACCAATCAGGTTGGTGGTTGCGTCGGCATCGCTGGCCGGACCGAGCAAAATCTCTTCTAGGCTGTGGTCCTGTCCAACGTGAACCCGCTTGCCGCGAGGCAGTTCCTCGTGCCAAGCCTCTTGGCCCCAGTGGTAGCCGAGACCCGGTGCTTCGTGAGCCTGAGCCAAAACCGACCCCAGCATCACGGCATCTGCGCCACAGGCGATTGCCTTGACGACATCGCCCGAAGTGCCAAGACCGCCATCGGCGATCACATGTACGTAGCGACCGCCGGACTCATCCATGTAGTCACGGCGAGCGCCAGCCACATCGGCCACGGCCGTGGCCATCGGTGCGTGTATACCCAAAACCTTGCGGGTGTTGCCAGCAGCGCCGCCGCCAAATCCAACCAGCACGCCGGCGGCACCGGTGCGCATCAGGTGAAGAGCAGCGGTGTAGGTGGCTGCGCCACCAACTATCACCGGAACGTCTAGCTCGTAAATGAACTGCTTTAGGTTCAGTGGCTCTGCGGTGCGAGAGACGTGCTCGGCACTAACCGTGGTGCCGCGGATCACAAATAGGTCCACTCCAGCCTTGAGCACTGTGTCCGAGAATTCGGCGGTGCTCTGCGGGCTAAGGGCACCGGCAACGGTTACCCCAGCGCCACGGACTTGGGCGATGCGGTCGCGGATTAGCTCCGCCTTGATTGGCTCGGCGTAAATCTTGCGAAGTCCGGCAACCACCTGGTCGGCAGGCAATTCGCCAATCTGCTTAAGCAGGTTGGTCGGGTCCTCGTAGCGAGTCCAGAGACCTTCGAGGTCAAGAACACCCAGCCCACCGAGTTTGCCCATCTGGATAGCGGTCTCCGGCGAGACCACGCTGTCCATGGGTGCGGCCATAACTGGTAGGTCGAACTTGAATGCATCGATGCTCCAACTGGTGGAAACATCCTTTGGGTCGCGGGTTCGACGCGAAGGCACGATGGCCACGTCGTCGAATGCCCACGCACGGTTTCCGCGTTTACCGCGGCCAATCTCGATTTCAGACAAGTTGTCCCCTTAGCGGTTTGGGTAGTTAGGGGCTTCGATGATGCCCTGGACGTCGTGTGGGTGACTCTCTTTTAGACCTGCCGCAGTGATTCGAACAAACTTACCCTTGGCCTGAAGTTCATCGATGGTTTCCGCACCTACATACCCCATGGACGCACGCAGGCCACCAATCAGCTGGTGAGTAACGCTGGCAACGGTGCCACGGTAAGGAACTCGGCCTTCGATGCCCTCCGGCACCAACTTGTCTTCGCGGAGCACATCGTCTTGGAAATAGCGGTCCTTGCTGTAGCTCTGAGCCTGACCACGCGACTGCATTGCACCCAGCGAACCCATTCCGCGGTAAGTCTTGAACTGCTTGCCATTCACGAACGCGATATCACCTGGCGCTTCATCGGTGCCCGCTAGTAGCGACCCAATCATCACCGCATTGGCACCCGCAACCAAAGCCTTGGCTATGTCGCCCGAGTACTGAAGCCCGCCGTCGGCGATAACCGGAACGCCAGCTGGCTTGGCTGCCAACGATGCCTGGTAAACAGCTGTGACCTGCGGAACACCAACACCGGCAACCACGCGCGTGGTACAGATTGAGCCTGGGCCAACGCCTACTTTGACTGCGTCTGCCCCGGCGGCAACCAGTGCGGCGGCGCCTTCGCGGGTAGCGATGTTTCCACCGATTACGTCTACGTTGCGAGCGAATGGCTCGGCCTTCAGCTTGGCCACCATGTCTAGAACCATGTTGTTGTGGCCGTGAGCGGTGTCGACAATAAGAATGTCAACGCCGGCATCTACCAGAGCCATGGAACGCTCCCAGGCGTCTGCTCCAACACCAACTGCGGCGGCGACCAAAAGACGGCCACTGGAGTCCTTGCTTGCCATGGGGTACTTCTCGGACTTATCAAAGTCCTTAACGGTGATTAGCCCGCGCAGCTTTCCGTTGGCGTCAACCAGCGGAAGCTTCTCGATGCGGTGCTGAGCAAAAATCGCGATTGCGTCTTCTGGACGGATTCCGACCGGAGCGGTTACTAGAGGAACCGGAGTCATCACATCTTTAACCAGAGTGGTGGTGCGCTGAACATCAAGAACAAAGCGCATGTCGCGGTTGGTCACGATGCCAAGCAATGTGCCGTCTTCGTCTACTACCGGAAGACCAGATACGCGGTAACGGTTGCAGAGTTCGTCTACCTCTTGGATAGTGCTGAGCGGAGTGGTGGTCAGTGGGTGGCTGATCATTCCGGCCTCGGAGCGCTTGACCATGTCAACCGACTGAGCCTGGCGCTCGATAGAAAGGTTGCGGTGCAAAACACCGATGCCGCCCTGACGGGCCATGGCGATTGCCATTCGCGCTTCTGTAACGGTGTCCATCGCGCTGGAAAGCAGCGGAACATTAATAGAGATGCGCTTGGTTAGCTGAGTCTTGGTAACCACTCCACTAGGAACAATGTTCGACTCCCCCGGAAGCAAAAGAACGTCGTCGTAGGTGAGTCCAACAAAGCCGAATGGATCATTTTGAGTCATTTTTGGAAAACCTTCGTTCGCGACGCAAGAGATTTCATAATTCTAATCGCCAATCTGAGCGCATATTCCCCAGCGACCCTTGGTTCGTAATAGGCTTTTGAAAGTTAATGCAGAGCAAATTCAACGGTTTTTCTGCAACATTCAACGGAAGCATTCGAGCCAACTTGGTTCGTTGCCCTATCTGGAGGTTGGATTGTTCCTTCCAAAACGCAAAATCAGTCGCGCGCTGGCCTTTTTATTTGCCACCTTGGCTTTAGCAGCCACGGCTATTTCGGTTAGCACCCCAGCATCTGCAGCGGGCGTCGATACGGCTAAAAACCACAGTTCGGCTGTTGTCCTGTCCGGCGCCTCCAGCGACCCATCGACCTGGGAATACAGCATCGGTGGCGCGCTCAAGCTAAACGGTAAGCCGGTCAAGGGTGTAACTGTGGTAGCGACCAATGGTAACTTCAGCGCCAAGAGCGTCTCTGATGTTGACGGCAAGTGGTTGATCGCTGTTCCAGATGCCGCTATCTACAAGGTCTCGATTGACAAGGCCACTCTGCCGGCAGGTATGGCCATTGCCAACCCCTTGATGGAAGCCGACACCACTTCTTTCTCTTTTGCGCCGGTTTTGTTTAAGTTCGCCGGTCAAACCATTCAGACCGTTAGCTTTGGCGACCAGCTAGTTGGCCGACTTTTCTCGGGCCTCAACTTTGGTCTTCTGCTCGCGATTGCCTCGATTGGTATCTCGTTAATTTTCGGAACCACCGGCCTAAGCAACTTTGCTCACGGCGAAATGGTCACTCTTGGCGCCCTAATGATGTGGCTTCTTCACGCGTCGATGGGCTGGCCGGTAATCCTCGCCGGCATTGTGGCCGTTCTGGTCACTGGCGCGTTCGGCTGGGTTCAAGACGCGGCTCTCTGGCGTCCATTGCGCAAGCGTCGTATGGGACTGAATCAGATGATGATTGTGTCCATCGGCTTTAGCATCGTGGTCCGCTATGTCTACCTGCTGCTATTCGACGGAGACACCAAGGACATCGCTGGCGGTGGAAATGTAATCAAGTTCGGACCTGTCAGCACAACCGACCTAACTCTCTGGGGCATGCTGATTTCTGTAGTCGCCCTAGGTGGCGTTGCGCTTTTCCTAACTCGCACTCGCATCGGTAAGGCAACCCGCGCGGTGAGCGACAACGCTGCTTTGGCATCTGCCACCGGCATCGATGTAGAGCAGATCATTCGAATCGTTTGGGTAACCGCTGCGGCGCTAACCGGTCTTGCCGGTGTGCTTTATGGACTGGAGTTGCAGGCTAACTGGCTAACCGGTTTCGACATCCTGTTGCTCTTGTTCGCATCGGTTACTTTGGGTGGCTTGGGAACCGCTCTGGGCGCGACTGTTGGAGCTCTCATCATCGGCATGGTGGTCGAGGTCTCGAGCCTATTTATCCCGAACGAGCTGCGCTACGCCGCCGCTCTGGTAATCCTGATTGTTATTTTGATCTGGCGCCCACAGGGTGTTCTGGGCAAGAAACAGCGATTGGGCTAGGAGGAGATTCAGATGGATTTCGTACAGATTTTTAACCTCACCGCTGGTGAGCTCATCGGTGTATTTACAGCTGCCTACGCACTTTGTGCGCTCGGTCTGGCAATGCACTTCGGTTACACCGGCCTGCTGAACTTTGGTCAGGCTGGATTCGCCGCCCTCGGCGCCTACGGGTACGCCTTCGCTGCACTAAAGCTGGGCTGGAACATGTGGGGATCGTTTGGATTCGGAATGCTCTGCGCAGCAGTCTTCGCTTTGGTTTTAGGTATTCCAACGCTGCGATTGCGCGCCGACTACCTGGCGATTGTGACCATTGCAGCCGCACAGGCGCTCTACTTCTTCTTTGGTACCGAGAAGTACGCAGCCTTCACCGGCGGTAGCAACGGTCTAAGCGAGTTCGGTGGCGACTTCTACGGTTACAACCCGTTCCCAGTTGGTCGCTACGACCTGGGAATCATCACTCTGTCCGAGAAGGAAATCTGGATCCGCGTGGTTTCCTGGGGTCTAGTGGCTGTTGTTGCAGTCCTGCTTTTGATTCTTACCCGCAGCCCATGGGGTCGTACCCTAAAGGGAATCCGCGAAGACGAAGACGCCGTTCGTTCGTTGGGCAAGAACGTGTTCGTTTACAAGATGCAGTCTTTGGTTCTGGGTGGTGTGATCGGTTCCCTGGGTGGAATGGTGTTTGTGCTTTCCTCGCAGACCAACCAGGCCAGCACCTGGGTGTCTAACTTCACCTTCATGACCTGGACCGTATTGCTCCTCGGTGGCGCAGCCACCATCCTTGGTCCAATCGTTGGTTCGGCAGTGTTTTTCATGTTCCTAATGTTCACTCAGGCCTTCCTAGAGGGTCTTGTGAACATCGGTGCACTACCGTTCTTGAGCATCGCTCAGGTCGGTCAGATTCGCTACTTGTTGGTGGGTTTGTTCCTGATGCTCCTAGTTATTTTCCGCCCTCAGGGTTTCTTCGGAAACAAGAAGGAGTTGCAGTTCAATGGCTAACATCGAACAAATCGCAAAGGGAGCGATCGAGCCTGGCTGTGCCAAAGTCGATCCAATCCTGGTTGCCTCCGGCGTTACTCGCCAGTTCGGCGGTCTAAAGGCTGTAGA
>CAIYOE010000099.1 GCA_903927775.1 uncultured Micrococcales bacterium
GGAAACAGTGAGGGCGTGGCGGCAGTAGCCACAGCGCTCATCTCGGGTAGCGCAAAGTAGGCTAACCCTGTGAGCCTGCACCTTTACGATTCCCACTCTCGATCCACCCGTGCGTTTGAGCCACTGGTTCCAGGGCAGGTGGGCATTTACCTTTGCGGTCCAACCGTGCAGAGCGAACCACACGTTGGGCACCTGCGCTCCGCGCTGGTTTACGACCAACTTCGCCTTTGGTTAACCGCCAAGGGTTTGCAGGTCACCCTGGTCCGCAACGTCACAGACATCGATGACAAGGTTTTGGCAAACGCGGTTTTGCGCGGCCAACAGTGGTGGGCGCTCGCCTACCAAATGGAGCAAGAGTTCAACTCGGCGTATCGGACCTTGCAGATTGCACCGCCAACCTATGAGCCTCGCGCCACCGCCAGCATTCCAGAGATGCTGGCTTTGATTGAGCGCCTGATTGCCGGAGGTTATGCCTACCAGGCCACCGATGGCAGCGCAGACGTTTATTTTGCGGCCAGCAAGTGGGCTAACTACGGCGAACTAACCAACCAAAAAATCGACGACATGGCCGAGGCCGCAGACGCCGATCCTTCGAGTGCAATCGGCAAGGGCAAGCGCGATTCGCGCGATTTCACCCTCTGGAAGGCCGCTAAACCAGGCGAACCAGAAAGTGCCACTTGGCAGACTCGCTTTGGTGCTGGGCGCCCTGGTTGGCACATCGAGTGCTCGGCAATGAGCACCAAGTACCTGGGTAGCGCCTTTGATATTCACGGGGGAGGGCTAGATCTACGATTCCCACACCACGAGAACGAGCTGGCCCAAAGTCGCGCGGCTGGAGATGCCTTTGCCAACTTCTGGCTTCACAACGGTTTGGTCAACGTAAATGGTCAAAAGATGAGCAAGTCTTTGGGCAACAGCATCTACGCGGCAGACCTACTGGCCGCAGGGGAACCGCTGGCTATCCGGTACTGGTTGGGTTCGGCTCATTACCGTTCGGTGCTTGATTACAACGATGGAGTCATCGAAGAAGCCAAGGCAGCGCTGGAGCGCATCGGTGGTTTCTTGGAGCGCGGGTACCGTTTGTTGGCCGGCTCGGCAGACTCCCCGCAGCATGTGATCGGCCAAGAACTGGCCGGGGTTTATGGCAACCTGCCGGCTGAATTCATCGATGCAATGGACGACGACCTGAACATTCCAATGGCCCTGGCGGCGCTTTACGAAGCCGTTCGAGCCGGTAACTCGGCACTGGATTCCAAGGAATTTGCGGCCGCAGGGGTGCATATTTTGGCAGTTCGGAGTATGCTGGCTGTTTTGGGCATTGACCCACTAGCGCCGGAATGGGCTGAGCAGGGCGCAAACCCAGCCGAACACCAGGCGCTTGACTCACTGATTCAGGCTCTCATTGCAGAACGCAACGAAGCTCGCGCCAACAAGGATTTTGCACGTGCAGATGCAATCCGCAATCAACTTACGCAGGCCGGTATTGCTCTGAGCGATTCCACGGCCTCGACTCATTGGAGTGTAAATGGCTAAAGTAGGACGCCCCGGAGCCGCCAAGCGCGGCAAGGGAGCAAAAGTAGGCAGTGGCGGTAACGGGAAGCAGGCTCTAGAAGGCCGTGGACCAACTCCAAAGGCCGAGGATCGCAAGGGTCACCCAAAACAAAAGGCTGCGGCTCGCCGCGAAAAGGCTAAGGCATTTGGCGTAATCGCACCGATCAAGGGTCTTCGCGGTGCTGCTCGCGCCGAGGTCCAAGATGCCAACAACCGCGTGATTAGTCGCAGCGGCGGAAACGTTGTTGTAGCTGGCGCAACCGAGGGCCGCAGTGCAGCACCAGCTGGTCGTTCCGCAGGCGCCCGCACCAGCGGTCGCTCAAGTGGCGCAGGTGTGGGAATGAAGCGTGGCGAGTACCTAGCTCCGTCGGCTCGAACCGCAGGTTCTGCCGGTGCCGCTGGCCGCAACACGCAGCGTGTGGCCAAGGCCGAAAACGCCTCCGAAACTCTCAGTGGTCGTAACTCGGTTCTAGAGGCACTTCGTGCCAAGATTCCGGCAACCGCAATGTATTTGGCGATTCGTATCGAGATGGATGACCGCGTTAAAGAGGCAATCACCATTGCCAACGCGCGTCAGATCCCGATCCACGAAATCACCCGCCCAGAGATCGACCGAATGACCGGCATGGATGCGGTTCACCAGGGAATTGCTTTGTCGGTGCCACCGTACAACTACGCGCACCCAATGGAGATGCTCGACAAGATTCTTAGCCGCGGACAACAGCCGCTTTTGGTAGCACTAGACGGCATCACAGATCCACGCAACCTGGGTGCAATCATCCGTTCGGTGGCAGCGTTTGGTGGCCAGGGTGTAATCCTGCCGCAGCGTCGTTCCACCGGTGTAACCGCTTCGGCTTGGAAGACCTCGGCCGGCGCCGCGGCTCGAATCCCGGTTGCACTTGCAGGTAACCTAACCACCACACTCAAGGAATTCAAAAAACGAGGCGTGTTTGTGGTCGGGCTAGACGGCGATGGCGACATGTCTCTTCCTAATTTTGACCTTGCTACCTCGCCGCTACTTTTGGTCGTTGGCTCCGAAGGCAAAGGCCTTTCGCGCCTGGTAACCGAGAACTGCGATGCCATCTTGAGCATTCCGATTCACGGAGACACCGAGTCGCTCAATGCCGGTATTGCTGCTTCGGTTTCGTTGTACGAGGTTGCTAAGCGCCGCCTCGAGGCTGGCCGCAAGCTCTAGAGAATTCAAGAAAAATCCCTGTGGCTTCGGCCACAGGGATTTTTTCATTCGAATCTAAACCAGGTCGCGCCAATCGATTTCGTCGTCGTCGATGACAGTGATGGTTCCGGTAGGAACGGGATCGGGCAGATTGATCGAACCGGTGGTGTTCGGCATAATCAAAGCTTCTTCATCGCGGTGATTGGAAAGCACGTTGGTCACGTAGTGCTGCACGGCCTCGGCCATTGGAACATCGCGGTCACGTTCTTCGCTCATGTACCAGCGGTGTTCAAGCACCTGGTGGTAGATCTCGGCTGGCTCCAACTTACCGGTAAGTTCCTTAGGGATTGCTAAAATCACCGGTTCAAAACTGTGGCTTAGCCATTCGTGGGCTAAAACTTCTTCGTCTACTCCAAGTCGTTTGTGCTCCGCCTTGTATTGGTCAAGGTCGTTTAGCAGGCGACGAGCCTGGTTTTCCTCCACGTCTAGTCCGGTTAGTCTCAGCAGGCGGCGTGAGTGGTGCCCGGCGTCGACCACTTTGGGTTGAATCCGAACCTTGGCACCGGCAGACGTGGTGTTTATCGAGAGCTCCTCGATGTCGAAACCGAGCTCATTAAGGCGCTGCACGCGTGCGTTGATCTTCCAGCGTTCGCTGGCATCGATCACCTGTGCGCTGGTGAGTTCGCTCCAGAGTTCACGGTACGCGCTTACGATTCGGTCGCTGATAACGACCGGGTCAAGCCCGGATGATGCGTGACTGCTGGCCATGAGGTCCATCAACTCGCCCGCGATATTTACGCGAGCGATTTCAAGATCGTTCTCGCGCTGGCCGTTGCTTAGACCCGACTCGTAAAGGTGGCCGGTCTCGGCATCTACCAGGTAGGCGGCAAAGGCGCCGGCATCGCGGCGAAACAGAGTGTTGCTAAGACTTACATCTCCCCAAAAGAAACCAGCGATGTGCAATCGCACGAGCAGAAGGGCAAGGGCGTCTACCAGTCGAGTTGCGGTGTCGTGGCGCAAGCCCTGGCTCCACATTGCGCGATACGGAAGGCTGAACTTGAGGTGTCTGGTGACCAAAACCGACAGCAGTGGTTCGCCTTGCTCGGTGGCGCGGCCATTGATTATGGCGAAGGGCTCAACACAGGGGACGTCCAGTTTTAGCAGGCTCTTGAGCATTTCGTACTCGCGTTTGGCCAGCTCGGGGAGTGTCTCTTTGATGGCGATCACATAATCGCCCAGGTGGGCAAAGCGCACTGTGTGGCGGCTGAGTCCCTTGGGCAGGGCAGCGATGTTCTCGGACGGCCACTCTTCTAAAGGCAAATGCCACGGTAGATCCAGCAGAGCTGGTTCTACCGTGGCAGCCGTGATTGAAAGGTTAGAAGTCATAAAACTTCGGTCCAATCGATGATTTGATACTTAGTTAAGGCGCAGTCCCGACTCAACATCGAAGATGTGAGTGATTCCACCCTGAGGCTTCAGGGTTACGGTGTCGCCAGCGTGTGGGTGGTCGGTTCCGTGAACACGAGCCACAACCTCAACGGTTGCGCCATCTACGTTGGAGTTTCCGTAGATGAAGCCGTCGGCTCCAAGCTCTTCAACAACATCGATGCTTACGCTGATGCCCTCGCCGCTGGTGACGATTAGGTCCTCTGGGCGAAGACCAACGGTTAGCTTGGTTGCGTTGGTCTTAGCAAGAACATCTGCTGGAACCGGGATAACAACGTTGCCGAACTGGACTCCACCGTTAACGATTGGCAGCTGGATTAGGTTCATCGCTGGCGAACCGATGAAGCCTGCAACGAATACGTTGGCTGGGCGCTCGTAGAGGTTACGAGGGGTGTCAACCTGCTGAAGTAGGCCGTCCTTTAGAACTGCTACACGGTCACCCATGGTCATAGCCTCGACCTGGTCGTGGGTTACGTAAACGGTGGTTACACCCAGGCGGCGCTGTAGCGAAGCAATCTGGGTACGGGTCTGAACACGTAGCTTGGCGTCTAGGTTCGAAAGCGGCTCATCCATGAGGAATACCTGTGGCTTACGAACGATTGCACGGCCCATGGCTACACGCTGGCGCTGACCACCCGAAAGTGCCTTTGGCTTGCGGCCAAGGTATGGCTCTAGGTCAAGAAGCTTGGCTGCCTCTAGAACGCGCTCGGCGCGCTCTTCTTTGCTAACGCCGGCGATCTTTAGGGCAAAGCCCATGTTCTCTGCAACGGTCATGTGTGGGTACAACGCGTAGTTCTGGAAAACCATGGCGATGTCGCGGTCCTTAGGAGGAACGTCGGTTACATCGCGGTCGCCGATTAGGATGCGACCTTCGTTTACGTCTTCTAGACCAGCAAGCATGCGCAGCGAGGTGGACTTTCCACAACCCGATGGGCCTACTAGTACTAGGAACTCGCCATCGGCGATTTCGATGTTTAGCTTGTCAACTGCCGCGCGTGCGGTGCCTGGGTAAAGGCGAGTTGCAGCCTCAAAGGTTACTGATGCCATTTTTATTTATCTCTTTCATCGGCAGGTACGTGCCGAACGATCCGTAGTGAAAAGTGCTCCAGGCTAGCGCCGAGAGCCTTTTTATTATCCCAGTAATGATGGGTGGTTTATCATTAGAAAGGTAACTGAGCCATAACTATCGGGTCACGGTTTACCCCTAATCATTGAGGAAGACATGTCTCCAAACGAATCACGTCAAACTCGCGCGGAACAGCGTGAAGCCACCCGCCTAAAAGCCCGTGAAATGCGCGAGGCGTCTGCCCGCAAGGAACGCAACCGCAGTCTGTTCATTCGCCTTGGCGTTGTGGTCGGTCTGTTGGCAGTCGTGGCGATCATCGCCACCGCAATCATCAGCGGAACCGCCAAGAACGCCAGCGGCAAGGGCACCCCTGCCAACATGATTTACGATAACGGCATCAAGATCGGGACCAACCTCGAAGCGTTCACCACCTCGCATACCCCAGCGCCGGATCCAAACGCGGGTGTGGGTTCCAACGGTCAGGTTCCAAACATTCAGATTTACCTGGATTACCAGTGCCCAGTCTGTAACGTCTTCGAAACTGCAAATGGCGATCAAATCCGGAGCCTGGTTAGCAAGGGAGCGGCTACCGTGGAAATCCACCCGCTTTCGTTCCTAGACCACTCGTCTCCAAATGCCTATTCAAGCCGAGCCGAAAACGCCGCCTTGTGTGTCGCAACCTACAGTCCTAACCATTTCTTTGATTTCAACGCTTTGCTCTACAAGCACCAGAACGCGGAGAACACTCCGGGGCCAGAGAACGCCGAGCTGATTCAGCGAACCAACGAGGTCAAGGTCACCGATGCCTCCAAGATCGCGGATTGCATCAATAACAAGGACTACGGCAAGTGGATCAATGACACCACTGCAACGGTTATCAACCCCAAGTACACAGTTAAGGGGACCAACATCACGGTTGGTGGAACACCGGTTGTGGTTGTCAACGGTCAGAACTACACATTCGGTACCATCGCCGAACTAGGCGACCCTGCCCGCTTCGCACAGTTCTTCCAGCAGGCATCCAAGAAGTAGTTTTCGCGCAAACTAAAAGGGTCGAACCATTCGCGGTTCGACCCTTTTAGTTTTTCAAGTTTTGAAATCTGCCCAACTTAGGCGGTTACCTCGCGGCTCATTAGGCCAATCTGGTTTCCTTCGCTGTCTTCGATGAATGCCAGCCATTCGTTTCCAGGAGCGTCGAATAGGCCATCGGGGTCTGGGAAAACCACGTGCGGTTCGCTCGAAACCGTGATGCCCGCCGCGCGCCAGGTCTCGGTCTGGGTGCGAACATCGGCTACCTCCAGATAGACCACGGTGTTAGCAGAGTTCACGTCTAGGAATAGGCGTACGCCCGCTAAGTCAAAAAACGCGAAGCCCGGCGGGTCGAAAACCGCAATCGGCTTTGCGCCCAGCAGCTCGGTATAGAACTTGGCGGCTCGTTCAAGATCAACGGCCTTGAGGCCCATTTGACGAAATTTCATACAAACAACCTAGCAAAATTTGCCCGGCTGAAAATCTTGTTTTCAAGCCCGCGCAACCTATTTGCGGTGGATAACCGTAACTAAAAAGTGCCACCCCAACCACCACCAGGCCAACGTGAGCCCAAGACGAGTTCCCCGGTAATGCAAGATTCTGTGGAATAAAGCTCCCAGAGAGGCAATCTTTCCAGTATTTGACCTTGTGGTGTACCAGAGCACCACGGCGATCAGAAGCAAAGTTAGGTAGCCGGCAATCATGATGATTTGACTCATGGCCGCCTGCCAACTCGGATCAAACTAAGCCCAATCACAATCCAGACCGTCACGAATGCTGCCTGCCCTAGAACGCTATCCAAGATGGGGACGATCAAGATAGAGATCGTTGGATACGCGGTGTGAGTGTCGTGCAGTTGACCAAGAATATTGGCCGTAAATTCCCAGATGCAGGTGAGAACCGCCCAGGAAACCCAAATTAGCCTGGCGCGTTTTATCGCGGATGGAGCCTTGGCTTTAGGGCCACGATGGGTTCCCCAGGCCAGGGTCAAAACCAAGGGAACGACCATCAGCAGCACGGTCGCCATTGGAACAGAATGCTTTGGCATAAAGGTGAGCCCGATGCCAAGGACGACAAAACAAATGCTCAGTGTCCGGTTTGAAATTAGGCGATGCGTGGGAAAGTCCCAGCTGGTCGGAAC
>CAIYOE010000100.1 GCA_903927775.1 uncultured Micrococcales bacterium
CCGCCCGAACGCACCACAAGAGCCAAAACTCCAGGAGCAACTGCAACGCCCTCGGATTCACAAACCTGTTCTAGGTATTCCAGCATCTGTGCCGGAGGCACCAAGCGGAAAGGGTAATGGTGAGTGCGCGAACGAATCGTGCCAATCACCTTTTCAGGCTCGGTGGTAGCAAAGATGAACTTGATGTGGGCAGGTGGTTCTTCAACAATCTTTAGCAAAGCGTTGAAGCCCTGAGTGGTAACCATGTGTGCTTCATCGAGGATAAAGATCTTGAAGCGGTCGCGGGTTGGAGCAAAAATTGCCCGCTCGCGAAGATCGCGGGCATCGTCTACACCGTTGTGGCTGGCGGCATCGATCTCGATTACGTCTAGAGAACCGCCACCATCGCGGCTGAGCTCAATACAACTTGGGCAAACGCCGCAGGGGGTGTCAGTCGGACCCTCGGCACAGTTGAGGCAGCGAGCCAAAATACGAGCACTGGTTGTCTTGCCGCAACCACGCGGACCGCTGAATAAGTAAGCGTGATTTACGCGGTCTGTTCTTAGCGCGGTCATGAGCGGCGTAGTGACCTGAGTTTGCCCGATTAGCTCGGCGAAAGTCTCTGGTCGGTAACGACGATATAGAGCGGTAACCACGCTTAGAGCCTACCTTTCAACGCCGACATCTTTGGTGGGCATCGATGCACGCTGTGGAAACATCGATGAAAATAAAAAGACTCCCCGCACACCCGCCAGAGCCCAGTTACCCTTGCTATCTTTCGATCCTGGGGGAGTTGGCCGAGGTGACGCCGCACGGGGAGTCCGCTTGTAATTCTACTCCCCGACCGGATACGACTAAACTCTTAAAGGTTGTGCTGTGAAAGAACAAGTTTTAGTCACTCGCAACAGAGGAGAATTCGCCTAGTGGCCTATGGCGCACGCTTGGAAAGCGTGTTGGGTGCAAGCCCTCAAGGGTTCGAATCCCTTATTCTCCGCCAAAGTAAGAAACCCGCCTTGAGCGGGTTTTTTCTTTGGCTGGATTTTGTTAGGTATTCGAACCTGGTTCGCTGGGCCCACATCGCAAGGCTTTGCCGCAGCGATGGGGATTATTCTCCGCGACGAATAGCCGTCCTTTGGGCGGCTATTTTGCGTCCGGCTTCCATTCGTAACAGACGTCTGGCACTTTCTCCTCGTTGCGGCTTCCATCGGTTTTCTCTACGACAACAAACCCTTGCCGTTCATAGAATCGGTGGGCTGACAGGTTACTTTGGAAAGTCCAGAGACGCATTCCATCAGGCAAGACTTCTTTGGCCTTCTTGACGAGTTCGGAACCAAGACCCTGACCAATCCGATCGACACGAACGTAAAGTTGGTCAAGCCAGCCAGGTTCCAAGAGCATGAACGCGCTCACGCCTTTCTGATCGCGAGTAACCCAGCACCCCTCCCCATTTCTCACTCGGGCTGAAAGCCAGGTAAGAACACGTTCATCAGATCCGAACACTGGAGGTATGGCACCGAGAGCCTGCTTGCGCGCTTCAAGGTAGAGCGAAGCTACTTCGCCTGCGTCCGCAGGCTGAGCACGCTCTAACAAATCCATGCAAACAGTTTATGAGAGCCGATAGTCCTACAACCGAGGCTCATGTTTCTCGTATTGAGCAACTTGGCGTAGAAAGATGGCGTAGATAGTCATTTGGGAGCCAGAGTTCATTACAAATACAAGCAAATGGGCACTCAATGCGAATCAAGTATTCTCCGCAAAAGTAACAAACCCATGCCACTCTCCTGCTACTCGCCAGCAAACCCCTCGGGCATCTCGCCCATCTGGCTGGCCATTGCCCTCAGGGTTTCATCCAGGGTTGTCACAAGTTCATAGGTGCGCTTGATCAGTTCATCGGCCGACTGCGACTCCAAAAGATCGGCCTGATCCAGCGGGCCAACCGGCAAGATTCCGGCAAGTTGCCAAAGGGCATCGATGGGGTTGTCGCTGATTTCGATATCCGAGCCGTACTGCAAATCCCCAAACTCGGATGCAAAAGCAAGCAGGCTTCGCACCTTGGTTTCCAAGTGGACGCGAGCTGGAGCAAGTGTTTCATCCCAGATGAGGTCAGGCAGGAAGTCGATGTCCGCCATTGGGTATGGGTCGTCTGGCAACCAGGCGTTCACCCTAAAGCGCTGAGCGCCGAAAGATTCAAGCCCGTAGTGCTGATCCAAAGTACCGATGTCGATAACGGAAGCGATGGTGCCGATTCTCTGGCGCTTGTCGCCCCCGCCGACTTCGGTTCCACGCTCGATTAGCACCACCCCGAACTCGGGATTTTCCTCGGTGATTAGGTCGCCCAAAAGCTTGAGGTAGCGCTCTTCAAAGATTCGAAGCGATAGCGGCATGGCCGGCAGAAGCACCGAACCCAGCGGGAACATTGGCATTACAGGCATTTTGGACCAGCCTTATTTTGGATTCAGACTATGTCATTTGCACAGGCAAAGGACCTTGAGTTACGAGGCTTTAAGTTGCAGCCTCTGTGGTGACTTAGTGCCAACTCGTTCAACAACCCCCTCGCATTCCAAATCTACCTTCACGAATCGAATCCAATTTGTGAAGCGACCGCTTGGAAAAAGCGGGTGACCGGCAAGCTC
>CAIYOE010000101.1 GCA_903927775.1 uncultured Micrococcales bacterium
ACAAACTCGCTGCCGAACATGGCCTTGGCCTGACTGCGGGCGGCATTGATGGCCTGAGTGGAAAGCGTTGGCGAATCGGTTCGCATGTAGGTGATGTAACCGTCTTGGTAAAGCTGCTGAGCCGTGTCCATGGTCTGCTTGGCACTCATGCGCAGCTTGCGGCTGGCTTCCTGTTGCAAAGTAGACGTGGTGAACGGAGCGGCTGGGCGACGAATGCTTGGCTTTGCCTCAACATCGGTGACCTTGATAACGGCACTGGAATCCTGAACTGCCGCAGCGATGGCTACCGCGTTGGCTTCGTCTAGAACGATTACGTCGGATTTGAGCTGACCAAGGTCGTTGAAGGATTCTCCCGAGGCAATCTTCTTACCCCCGAGCAGGGTTAACTTGGCCTCGAAGTCCGGTTGTCCGGCCTCGCCTGTAGAAAGCACTGCCTTTACGTCGAAGTAACTTGCGCTCACAAAAGCCATGCGCTCGCGTTCGCGCTCCACAACCAAACGGGTTGCCGGGCTCTGAACTCGGCCAGCACTAAGGCCGCGGTTGATTTTGCGCCAAAGAATTGGCGATACCTCGTAGCCGTAAAGGCGGTCTACAACGCGTCGGGTTTCCTGGGCTTGAACCAGGTTTTCGTCGAGTGCGCGAGTGTTTTCAACGGCCTTCTGGATTGCCTCTTTGGTGATCTCGTGGAACACCATGCGCTTCACTGGAATCTTTGGCTTTAGAACCTGCAGAAGGTGCCAAGCGATGGCCTCGCCTTCGCGGTCTTCATCGGTAGCCAGATAGAGCTCCTGGGCGCCCGCCATGGCTTTCTTGAGGTCCGAAACCGTTTTGGACTTTCCAGCGGAGATCGCGTAATAGGGCTCAAAGTCGTTTTCAACATCGATGGAGAACTTGCCCAGCGATCCCTTTTTCTTGTCCGCCGGCAAATCTTTTGGATCAATAAGGTCGCGAATGTGACCCACCGAGGCCAAGACTTCGAAGTCTGATCCCAGGTACTTAGAAATCGTCTTAGCCTTAGCCGGCGACTCAACGATTACCAGTTTTGATGCCAAATGGTGCTCCTATGTTTGTTGCAGTTAGGTTTTTGCCTGCGCCCAAGCCTCTGCGGTTAGAACTATACCTCCCACTTGCTTGGTTGCAACAACCCTGGTTTTTTCGCCCACGACGCTGCAGGTCTGCAAGTTGGAGATATTTTGAAGTAAAAAGCGGGCTGCCACCTCGCAGGGAAAACCCGAATTGAGACCGCGTAACGCTTGGTTTGCTGCCACGGCTGCCGAGTCGGTTTCGGCTTGCAACTGTGCCTGTTTAACCAGCAGGTTACCCGTGAAAGTCACCATGCCAGAGAAGCTAACTGCACTTAGCAACAACGCCAAAACTAAAACTGTTCCTGATCCGCGGCTCGAACGCACCACGCCTAGCCGCCCACGGGCAAAGCACACTGAGTTTGAGTCAAAGGCACACTGGTTACAAACCAGGTTTTTGCCAACTTAGTTGCAGTTACACAGAGCCAGTCAGACTGCTTACCAAACTGCACTTGGAGTTGAAGCTGTTTCGCCAGCTCATTTATTTGAGTCGTGGTCCGACCAATCGCGTAACCTCTAGCCAATTGGGCCGCCTGCGACACCAACTTTAGATTTGCCGCTTGCAAACTGCCCACCAGCGCAAGTAAGGCAAACAACATAACCACCGATGGCATTAGCAGCACCAACTCTGCGGTCACCGAACCCGAATCGTTTTTCTCCGAGACCTGGTGAGATCCTCGCCTGCTTAGAAAGCTGCCTCTAGTTGGGAGCGACCGTGAGCGCACTTCTTACCAAACCCAACAACAGCTGCTTGACTTCATCGCTTTTCAGAATCACTAGAAGCAATCCGGCGAATCCCACAGCGGCCATGGTTGCCACCACGTATTCCGCTGTTGCCGCACCTCGATCCCAAAGCAGGTCTATTTTGTTGGTTCGCACGGGTACTTTCACATGCATGGTGATTCCTTTCATATAAGAGGTGTCAGAACAAAATCGAACTGGCAGCGATGGGTACCACCGTGAGCAACATAAATTGAGGAAGCAAAAACGCCGCCAAGGGAACAAGGAGTTTCACCCCGAGTTGTTCCAACCGAAGGTTAAGTTGTTGAGTTTGAGCCTGGCGACTTAGTTCGGCTTGGGCAATTAGCAGGTGACTTAGGCCTAGCCCACTGGCAGCCTGAGGTTCAAAAACCGCTGCAACAATCTGAGCAGACTGAACCTCCACTGCCCGGCAAGCTCTGCGGAACCCGATACCCGACTCAAGCGCCAACGCCACCGCGTGTAGTGCCGCTCCCGGGTCCTGGTATACGGGTTTGGCGTAGCTGGCGAGTGTGCGTTTTGCAAAAAAGTTGGCTCCAACTTGCAACAGCACGCATATCGCCAAAACCACCCAACCCAAGGGGTTGAACAACAGGAATCGCAAAGGCGCCAGCCCAAGTGACTGAGCAAATAGCAACCCAAGCCAAGGCGTGAAAGCCACCAGTTTGTTGGTAAGTCGTGGCACCTGGAGGGCTCGCTGAACGGCCATTTCGGTTGCCCGAGCGAGTTTTTCCTGTTCGATCAACTGCTGCAAAACTGGCTGCAGTGGACTTCCTAATTTCCGGGCCACCTCGATCTGCCATCGCAGTTGATCAACGGCTACCGAATCCCAGGTTTGACTCTGTGCCATAAGCCAGTTGGTTACCCGATGCCGGGGATAGCCAGCAGCGAGTTGGGCTCTTGCCGTGACTAAGTCTGCCTGAGGGTTTCGAGAAATTGACTGTGCGGCTACCACTGGAACGAACCGACCCATTCGACCCTGCGACCACTGCCGGTTCCAGAAAGGTGAATTACCTTTTGCACCGCCAATGCAGCCGCGGACTCGAATGATCGGTCCGTGAATCCGGCTTCCATCGCTAGTGCACGCATGCGGCCAAATACTGCGCTGGCCTGGTTTGCGTGCAGCGTGGCTGCCGACCCCAAGTGTCCTGTGTTCATCGCCCGCAATAGCACCGCTATTTCGGGGCCACGGACTTCGCCCACGATCAATCGATCGGGTCTCATCCGCAGCGCCTGCTGCGCCAATGTTTCAAGGCTGATATAGCCTTGGCCATCGGTGTTGGCTTGCCGAACTTGCAAACCAACTACATGCCCCTCAACAGGCAAAAGTTCCGCTGTGTCCTCGACCACCACGGTTCGCAGTTGGCTTGATTCAGCCAACATGGCTCTCAGCAGGGTGGTCTTTCCGCTGCCCGAAGCACCAGAAATAATAAAGTTTTGGCGCTCGGCTAAAACGGTGCGCAGTTGCCCAAGTTGCAGGTCGTTTAGCATCCCCGAGGCATGTAGGTCGGCCAAGCGCAAAACCTGAGCCCGATGAACTCGAATCGAAAGCAAAGTGAGAGGCGAAATTGCCGATTCCAAAACTGCGTGAACCCGGAGGCGATTGATACCCAGAGACTCAAGAACGGGAAGCTCTTTGGTGCTGATCGCTACATCGCAGATGGGCGAAGCCTGATCTAGGTGACGCTCGCCCAGCTCCACTAAAAACACAGCTAACTCGCTCAGAACCTCGGCGGAGGTACCTAGATTTGGCTCGGAAACCAACCCAGCGCCTGTGTCGACCCACCATTCGGTTGGGCCATTGGCAAGAATGTCTGTGGTTTGAGGATTGGCCAGAACCGATAGCAGCGCATTAAGTGCCACGCCAATCAAGGGCGACATGGGCGGAGTTTCGGTTTGCTTCACATGCTTATTCTGCCAAAGCCTAGAACGGCACTACACAGAACGAAAAACCTGTGGAAAGTAAGATGCCGGTAGGTTCTGGGGGGAGAACCTACCGGCGGACGCTACGCGACTGGGGGGAGTCGCTGTAACGTCGGTTGGACGAATCCAACAGATAAATCTTAAGGCTTTCGATATCTATTTAGCAACCCATAACTAGTTCGTGTCCTAAACATTCAGGTAGTTTAAAAGAAACTTCAAAGACGAAGGGCTCCTAAATGACAGAAAACGAAACCGCCGCAGTCTTTTCCGCTCAGGAGCGACGATTTCCGCCGAGCCCGGATTTCGCACTTCAAGCCATCGCCCAGCCCGGTATCTACCAAGAAGCCAAGGCAGACCGCCTTACCTTTTGGGCCAACCAGGCCAACCTGCTGCACTGGCACAAGCCGTTCAACCACGTGCTGGACTGGACCAACGCACCATTTGCCCGCTGGTTTCACGATGGCCAACTAAACGTTGCCTACAACTGTCTTGACCGTCATGTACTAGAGGGCCGCGGCAATCGCGTGGCCATCCACTTTGAGGGCGAACCCGGGGACACCAAGACTTACACCTACGCCGAGCTCACCATCGCTGTTAAGAAAGCCGCGAATGCTCTGACAGCACTTGGCGTTGGCCAGGGCGACGTGGTAGCTATTTACCTGCCGATGATCCCCGAGGCCGTAATCAGCATGTTGGCGGTAGCCCGCATCGGTGCCATTCATTCGGTGGTCTTTGGCGGTTTCAGCGCAGAGGCGCTGCACACCCGCATCGATGATGCCCAGGCCAAACTAGTTATTACAGCCGATGGCGGATTCCGCCGCGGCAAACCAAGCGCCCTAAAGCCTGCCGTAGACGAAGCACTGTCAGACGGCAAGTGCCCATCGGTGACCCACGTTCTGGTGGTAAAGCGCACCGGTGAGGCAACCGGTTGGAACGACTCGCTGGACATTGCGTGGGAAGACGCCATGGCCGCGGCCAGCGCGGAACACGAGGCTCAGGCGTACGACGCCGAGAACCCGCTTTTCATCCTCTACACCAGCGGAACCACGGGCAAGCCCAAGGGCATTCTGCACACCAGCGGTGGGTACCTAACCCAAGCCGCTTACACTCACCGAAACGTGTTCGACCTTCACCCCGAGACCGACGTCTACTGGTGTACCGCAGACGTAGGTTGGATCACCGGGCACAGTTACGTGGTCTATGGCCCGCTGGCAAACGGTGCCACCCAGGTGATTTACGAGGGCACACCCGACAGCCCGCATCCTGGTCGCTGGTGGGAAATCATCCAGAAGTACAAGGTGAGCATCTTGTACACCGCACCGACCGCAATTCGCAGCTTCATGAAGGGCGGCCGCGAGGTCCCAGATGCCTTCGACCTAAGCAGTCTGCGACTTCTGGGCTCGGTTGGTGAACCAATCAACCCAGAGGCATGGATGTGGTACCGCGATGTAATCGGTGGCGGAAAGTGCCCAATCGTAGACACCTGGTGGCAAACCGAGACAGGCGCAATCATGATTAGTCCGCTACCCGGAATCACCAACTTGAAGCCTGGTTCAGCTCAGCTAGCGTTGCCGGGAATCGAAATGGCCGTCGTCAACGATGATGGTCGCGTGCTGGAACCCGGACACGGTGGCTACCTGGTGATCACCCAACCCTGGCCATCGATGCTCAGAGGAATTTGGCAGAACCCGGAGCGCTATCAAGAGGGCTACTGGAGTCGCTTCCCCACTCGATACTTTGCCGGAGATGGCGCCAAGTTGGACAACGATGGCGACCTTTGGGTCTTGGGACGCGTAGACGACGTAATGAATGTCTCTGGTCACCGACTTAGCACTGCCGAGTTAGAGTCGGCCCTGGTTGCCCACGAATGGGTAGCCGAAGCCGCCGTGGTTGGTGCCACCGATGACCTAACGGGTCAGACTCCGGTTGCATTTGTGATTTTGCGAACCGATAAGGTAGCCGAAGCCGGCAGCGATGAAAACGTGAACAACGTGCTGCGCAACCATGTTACAAAGGAAATCGGCGCTATCGCTAAGCCGCGCCAGATTATGGTGGTGCCCGAGCTGCCAAAAACTCGAAGCGGAAAAATCATGCGACGCCTACTGCGCGACGTAGCCGAGCAGCGCGATATCGGCGACACCACGACTCTGGCCGATGTTGGAGTCATGAGCCTGATCACCGGCAAACTTGCCGCTGGAGCAGCCGACTAAAAAGTTACAAAAGTAAAAAAAGCAGGTCCCCCGTTTGGAGGACCTGCTTTTGCGTTTGAACTTATTTAGCTGAAATTATTTGAACTCTGCGATGATTTCGACTTCAACAGCCGAGTCCAGAGGCAAAACCGGAACACCGACTGCGCTGCGGGCGTGAACACCGGCTTCGCCGAAGACCTCACCCAGAAACTCGCTTGCGCCATTGATGACACCAGGCTGGCCGGTAAAGCTAGGTACCGAGGAAACAAAACCCACCACTTTGACGATGCGGGTGATGCGGTCAAGGTCTCCTAAAACGCTCTTGGCCGCGGCCAAGGCGTTCAGTGCGCAAAGGCGGGCAAGGTCTTTGGCCGAAGCCGGATCTACCAGACCTTCATCGGTGCCCACTTTGCCGGTGGTTGGCAAAGCGCCATTTACAAAAGGCAACTGACCGCTGGTGAAAACCAAGTTTCCCGTGATAACCGCAGGGGTGTAGGCGGCTACCGGCTTGGTTACCTCTGGCAGTGGGAAACCCAGCTCAGAAAGGCGCGCTTCGATTTTGCTCATTTGATACTCCTTGAAACTAAAACTTGAATGAAAAAGTCGGCTTGAACCTGTTGGAACCGACTATCCCTGAACCGGGCGCTTTAGGTAGGCAACCAGCCCACCTTCTTGATTGACCATCACGTTTACCAGTTCCCAACCCTGCGAACCCCAGTTGTTCAAAATTGCGGTGGTGTTGTGAATCAATAGCGGTGTAGTTAGGTACTCCCACTTCTGCATCTTTAGCGCCCTTTCAGTGATATTCGCTAACCTAGAGTCTATGCGCGAGAGACGATCCGGCCAGTTCGGCAATATCATGAAGCTGATTGGCCTTAGTGCCGCCGCCGGAATTCTAGGGACTGCACTTTTGGCTCCTGGGCTCACCGTAGGTGGCTTTGCCGCCAGCACTGGTGTCGCACTATTCGAGACGCTGCCGGATTACATCAAGCCGGTTAACGCCAGCGACGCATCGAACATCTACGCGATTCAAAACGGACAGCCTGTCAAGGTCGCATCCTTTTACGACGAGAACCGAATCAGCGTTCCGTTCAACCAAATCTCTAAGAACGTCATCGATGCGGTTGTATCGACCGAAGACCCTCGTTTTTATCAGCACGATGGCGTGGACTGGATTTCATTAACTCGAGCAACCATCACCAGCGCAGCTTCTGGCGGTAACGGCCCGGGTGGTTCCACCATCACCATGCAGTACGTTAAGAACTCCCTGGTCGAAGCTGCAGCTATCAGTGGCGATAAGCAGGCGATTGCCGATGCCACCGTGGGTGGTCTGGCCGGTATCGGACGAAAGATTCGCGAGATTCGCTTGGCGTTAGCGCTTGAAAAGGTCTCGACCAAGCAAGACATTCTGGCCGGTTACCTGAACCTTTCGTTCTTTGGAAATCAGATCAACGGAATCGAAGCAGCTTCGGAGTATTACTTCGACACTCACGCATCGCAGTTGACCATTCCACAGGCCGCCATGCTGGCAGCTATGCTCAAGAGCCCTAACGACTACAAGCCAGACGTGCCGGCTAACTTAGAGCGCGCCAAAAACCGCCGCGACTACGTGATCGACAACATGGCCCAAGCTGGATACATATCTCAGGGGCAGGCTGACCGGGCCAAGGCTGAGCCAATTGTGACCCACCTAACAACTCAGGTTCCCGGCTGCGAAGCCAACCAGAGCACTGCATTCTTCTGCGACTACGCTGTCTGGACGATCCGTAACAGTCCTGAATTTGGACCTACTCAGGCCGACCGTGAAAAACTCTTAAAGCGCGGTGGCCTAGACATTTACACAACCATGGACATCGACCTACAAAAGACCGCAGACGCAGCGGTAAAGACCTGGGTTCCAGTCACCGACCCAAGCCAGATCGGTTCGGCCAGCGTGTCCGTTCAGGTCGGTACCGGCCGCATTTTGGCAATGGCCGAAAACCGTATTTACGACCAGACTGCAAACTCACAACTGGGTCACACGTCGGTCAACTACTCCAGCGATAAGGCTTACGGAGGCTCTAGCGGCTTCCAGGTTGGAAGTACCTACAAGGTATTCACGTTGGCCGACTGGCTTATTGCTGGCAAGCACCTGCTGGACCACGTGGATGGCCGCGTGCGCACCTGGCAAGCAAGCGACTGGAGCGCAAAGTGTGGGACCATCGCGGGCGATTGGACCCCGAACAACATCACCAAGGAACCTGAGGACCTGACCGTGGTCAAGGCCACATCGATGTCTGTTAACACCGCCTTCGCGGACATGGCATCGCAGTTGGACCTTTGTGATATCCGGGATGTGGCAGCCCGATTCGGCGTGCACCGAGCCGACGCCGCTCCCCTGATTTATTACCCGTCTTCGATTCTGGGTGTAAACGAAATCGCTCCGCTGTCAATTGCCGCGGCCTTCGCCGGGATCAGCAACGCGGGTAAGTTCTGCACGCCGATTGCCATAGACAAAGTGGTCATCCGCGCCTCTCAGCAAGACCTGTCCGTGCCAACTTCAAGTTGCACTCAGGCGGTTGACCCCACGGTGGCAGCAGGCATGACCTACGCCATGCACGCGGTTATGAGCGGAACCGCGGCCGCTTCGAACACCGGCGACGGAGCTTTCCTAGCCGGTAAGACTGGTACCACCGACTCCGGAGTTCACACTTGGATGAGCGGTTTCAGCAGCACAGTGGCAACTAGCACTTGGGTAGGTAACGTTTCTGGCGCCAAGTCATTGGCAGGCTTCCAGTTGAACCACAAGGCTGCAAACACCGTTCGACACGATATTTGGCGCACGGTCATGCAGACCGCAAACAAACTTTACCCACCGGCCAAAACCATGCCAAACCCGCCGCAAACCATGATCGACGCCACCATGATTGTGGTTCCTCCCGTGGGCGGCCAAACACCGGATGCGGCATCGCAGGCTGTGATTGCAACCGGTCTTAACGCTAAAGTTTCGGTCAAGACCGTTGCCTCGGCGCAGCCATCGGGGACTGTTGCTAAGACCGTACCCGCGGCAGGGCAGGTAATTCCAATCGGCTCTCAAGTGGTGATTTATGTCAGCCAAGGCGGACAAACTGCTGTTCCAGATGTTTCCGGGAAGACAGTTGCAGATGCCAAGTCAACATTGCTAAACGCTGGATTCTCGGCCGTATCCGAGCCACAGGCATCTCAGGGTCAGTTCTTTGTGCACTCGCCTACCGTGCCAAAGGGTAACGTGGTGAGCACCATTCCAACCGCGGGCACTCAGGCGGCTGGAGATGGCGCAATCCTTCTGATTATTAGCTCTGGTCCTTAGCCCACGCCATGGTTTGGCTTTGGGTGTTGCTGGTCTTCGTGGGCGCGGCCCTGCTTGCGGCCATCTGGGGAATCGGAATCGAACGTCACCTGCGCGTGGTTCGATACGAGGAACAAAGCATCGATGTCTTGCCAGTTGGCAGCCTGCCGATTCGCGTTCTGCACATCAGCGACTTGCATCTGGCGCCTTGGCAAAAACGCAAACTCGCCTGGATCGCGAGGCTGGGAAACCTGGATATCGACCTGGTAGTCGACACTGGCGATAACCTTGGCCACGCCCGTGCGATCGCACCCACGCTAACCGCGCTCAGCTCGCTGGGTTCCAAGCCTGGCGTCTTTGTGAACGGTTCGAATGATTACTACGCACCCAAAGCGCGTAACCCGCTGAGTTACCTGGCAGCGCCATCGGAGCGCCACTCTCAGGTTCGACTCGATACCAAAACCCTCACCGATGGCTTTGAATCCTGGGGCTGGCTAAACCTGAATAATTCGGGCGGAACGCTCATGGTCCACGGCATTCGCATCGGCTTCGTGGGCATCGATGATTTTCACGACGGACTTTCGGATCTACCCAGCATCGGCCGCAATAAAGCGGATTTAGAGATCCAGAACAAGCCTCAGGTGTTCATTGGCGTGACGCACGCGCCTTACCTGGCCGTAATCGATGCCATGAATGATGCCAAGGTCCCCGTGCTTTTCGGAGGGCACACCCACGGAGGCCAGGTTTGCATTCCAGGTTACGGAGCGATCGTGACCAACTGCGATTTGCCTACCAAGGCAGCCAAAGGTCTTAGCAGTTGGTCTCGCGGCGGCAACCAGCTGTGGCTAAATGTCTGTGCTGGTCTTGGTCACTCGATTTTTGCACCGGTGCGCTTTGCCTGCCGACCCGAAGTCCGCGTGGTTACTCTGGTGGCTAAAAAGGGCTAGTTGCCGATAGCCCAGGCCTGAGGGCCAAGCACAATGTAAGCGCCATCCTGGTTCTCGCAACGCGCAGTCACACCTGAAACAAAGCAACTAAATCCGTCGGCAACTACACGTTGGCCATCAAGTAAAGTGCCAGCTGCAGACGGATCGCTGAACGCGCCGCCGTTGCAGGGGAATTCAGCCGAAGGACCATCTGCCGGTTTGGTTCCCCAGAGTCGAACCTGGTACCCGTAGGAGTATTGACAGCTCATTGGTACTTGGATTGGCGCGTATTGGGTGGCTACTTCGCTTTGCTCGCAAACGGTGTAACCAAAATCTGGGCTGATGGTGCACCAGGTTGGACCCTGGCCAACCTTAAAGATAATGTCGCCATAGCTGGTCTTGAAGTTGTCCGCTGGTACGTCGATCACAGTGACTGGCGCGGCGGTCGGAATCAGCGATGGATCTATGCTCGGCAGCGCCTGGGTCTGGCTTGGTGTATCGCTTGTGGTCGGGTCGGTTGCAACGCAACCGGCAGCCGCCAGGATGACACCTAGCGCCACCCCAAATACCGCAAGTTTCCGCATGCTCTTAGGGTAATACCTGCGAAAGTTCAAAACCCTGCGACACCCTAAAAAAGAATGTGCAGGATTTGAACTTTGGTAAAACTATGAAAAAAGCCGAAGATTTAGAACTCCTTGGCCACCAGTTCAGCAATTTCGTAGGTGTTCAGCGCGGCGCCCTTACGAAGGTTGTCGCCCACCACGAAAAGTTCGATGCTATTGGCGAAATCTAGAGACTGGCGAATACGGCCAACGAAAGTTGGGTCCTGTCCGGCAACCATGTTTGGGGTTGGATAAAGGTGATTCGCAGGGTCGTCTACCACCTTGATGGTCGGCTGTGCCGAGAGCACCTCGCGCACTTCGTCTGGGGTCAGGGCGTTAGCAAAGGTTGCGTGAACGGTAAGCGAGTGGGCTACCTGGACTGGCACACGAACACAGCTGGCGGCAACCTTTAGGTCGGAGATTCCCAGGATCTTGCGGCTTTCGTCGCGTACCTTCATTTCTTCGCTGCTGTGGCCGCCGGCCTTGAGGCTTCCTGCGAAAGGAATCACGTTTAGCGCGATTGGGTGAGCCCAAGGCGAGTTACTCAGGTCGTTGCCGGCTGCGGCAAGCGCTGCGCGGACGTCGTCGGTGTTGGTTCCTAGGCTTGCGTCTTTGCCAACAACCGAAAGCTCCGAGGCAAGTTCATCGATGCCCGCGGCACCCGCACCCGAAACAGCCTGGTAGCTGCTGACCACAAGTTCCTTAAGAGTCCACTTGTCGTGAAGAGCGCCCATGGCGGCCATCATGGTCAAGGTGGTGCAATTTGGGTTACTTATGATTCCCAGAGGGCGGTTCTTGGCCTGCTCCGGATTGACCTCTGGAACCACCAGTGGCACCTGGTCGTTCATGCGGAACGCACCAGAGTTGTCTACTGCAACTGCGCCACGCTCGGCAGCGATTGGGGCCCAGACCTCGGAAACCTCGTCTGGTACGTCGAACATAGCAATATCCATGCCGTCGAAGGCCTCTGGGCTAAGCGCTACCACGGTCAGTTCCTGGCCGTGCACGGTGATCTTCTTTCCGGCCGAGCGAGCGCTGGCGATCAGGCGAATCTCGCCCCAAATGTTCTCGCGGCTGTTGATGATGCCAATCATCACGGTGCCAACTGCACCGGTTGCGCCTACAAGGGCGAGGTTTGGCTTACGGCTCATTATTTTGCTCTCAACGGTAAGGGGCGGACAAAGTCTGTTGGCACTTGGACACCCAGTGGTGGCAAATGGGATTTATGAAATCTTAGCGACCGGTACCGGCGTAAACAACGGCGTCGATATCGCTGTCCAGACCAAAGGCGGTGTGAACTGCTCGGGCTGCGTCGTCTAGCTGTACATCGCTGGTGATAACCGAGATGCGAATCTCGGAGGTCGAGATCATTTCGATGTTGATGCTGGCATCGGCCAGGGCCTTGAATAGAGTGGCGGAGACACCCGAGTGAGTGCGCATACCGGCGCCTACCACCGAGAGCTTGCCGATTTCGTCGTCGACCTCGACCACACGGAAACCTAACTTGGCCTTGTTGGCCTCGAGCGCGGCTGCAACCTTGGCTAGGTCGCCCTTTGGAAGGGTGAAACCGATGTCGCTAACTGCGTCGACTACGTCGGATCCGGTAGGAGTGTTCTGAACGATCATGTCGATGTTCGCGCCGGCCTCTGCCACCACGGTGAACACCTCGGCAGCCTTGCCAGGTACGTCTGGAATACCAATGACCATGATCTTGGCCTGGCCCTTGTCGGTTGCAATACCCGAAACTACTGGCTCTTCCATGTTGGCTCCTGCTGGTTTGGTTGAATAAACGATGGTTCCCGGATCGGTGCTGAAAGTTGATCGCACGCGTAAGTCCACGTTGTGGCGGCGAGCGTATTCAACCGCACGGATGTGAAGAATCTTTGCGCCGGCCGCTGCGAGCTCCAACATGGACTCGATGTCGATGGCGTCTAGCTTGTGGGCGGCGGGAATCACTCGAGGGTCCGCGGTGTAAATGCCGTCTACGTCGGAGTAAATCTCGCAAACGTCTGCGTTTAGGGCGGCTGCAAGTGCTACTGCGGTGGTGTCGGAACCGCCACGACCAAGAGTGGTGATGTCTTTGCTGTCTTTGTTGAAACCTTGGAAACCAGCAACGATGGCGATATCGCCGGCATCGAGGGCCTCTTGGATGCGGGTCGGCGTGACCTCCGCGATTCGGGCATCGCCGTGCTTGGCGCTGGTCATGATTCCAGCCTGCGAACCAGTGAACGAGCGCGAGTTGGCACCCAAACTGTTGATTGCGATTGCCAGCAGAGCCATAGAGATTCGCTCACCCGAGGTAAGCAGCATGTCCATCTCTCGAGGAGCTGCGTATGGGTCGGTAGATACCGATTGCGCTAGGTCGATTAGTTCGTCGGTGGTGTCGCCCATTGCGGAAACCACCACAACCACCTGGTTGCCTGCGGCCTGAGTCTCGATGACTCGGCGGGCAACATGCTTGATCTTGTCTGCATCGCCAACGGACGAACCGCCGAACTTCTGCACGATAAGGGCCAAGACTACGCTCCTGAGAATTTGAGTGGTTTTTTGCCTGGATCATCCACAGGCGCGACCCCTCAAGTTTAGTCCAAAAACTCAGGATTTTAGTCCCCCGTTTTTTGTTGCCT
>CAIYOE010000102.1 GCA_903927775.1 uncultured Micrococcales bacterium
CTTGAGGCCCATGGTGCCAAGCAGCTGCTCCCGCTCCTCGGCATCGCGCAAAACGGTCAGGGCATCGGCGTCTTTTTTAGCGATATCCAGCCACTGGTCGGCAGCAAACATTGCGCTACTCACTCCGCGGATATTGAGAGCGGAGTTCAGGGTCTCGCGACGGCGACTGCGGGCATCGCTGCTGGTTGCCAAACGAAGCGCCATTCCAATGTGGCTCTGCGATTCCGCTGCCACCTGGTGGGCCAGTTTTGGCTCGATTCCATCGCGGTCAATCAGCAACTGCGCCACCGCTTCGACGCTGGGAACCTTGAGCGCAACGCGGCGAACCCGTGAACGAATAGTTGGCAGCATGTCTGCCTCCGATGGCGAACACAGCATCCAAATGGTGTTGGTGGGCGGCTCTTCGAGGGCCTTCAGCAAGACATTCGAGCTTCGCTCGGCCATGCGGTCGGCGTCTTCGATCACCATGATTCGGTATTTACCCACCGATGAACCCAGGTAGCTGTTGGTAACCAGAGCGCGGACTTCTTCGATTGAGATTTGCACGCGCTCGGTGCTCAGAACAGTTACGTCTGGGTGGGTGCCGCTGGCGACCATGCGGCAGATCTTGCACTGACCACAACCGCCCGTTTCACAGAGCAGCGCAGCGGCAAATGCGAAGGCAAGATTGCTGCGGCCCGAACCAGGAGGACCGGTAAAAAGCCAGGCGTGATGAACCCCGCGGTCGCGATTCTTGACCGCAAGTGCCAGCTGGGCAACCGCTTCGGGCTGGCCAGCTAACTCGTTCCAGACTGGCTGCGGTTGGGTCATGTTTTTATCCAAGCAGAGTATTGACGCGCGCACGAATCTGCGCCTGCATTTGTTCAACGGTTTGGTTGGCGTCTACCACCAAGAAACGTTCCGGCTCGGCCGAGGCCATTGCTAAAAACGCCTGCCTCGCTGCCTCAAAGAATTCGATTTTCTCTTGTTCCAGGCGGTCTGGTTCCTGCCCGGTGTTGTTTCGTCTGGCTCTGGCGCTAGCCGCATCCAGGTCCAGCAAAACCGTCAGTTTAGGCAACAGGCCTTCTGCGGCCCAAATCGAAATGTGGCGGACGTCTTCTTCGGTTAGGGCTCGGCCCGCGCCCTGATAAGCCACCGACGAATCTAGGTAGCGATCAGAGATAACCACTTTGCCTTCGGCGAGCGCCGGGCGAATCTTGGTTGCAACGTGATGTGCGCGATCCGCCGCGTAGAGCAGGGCCTCGGCACGAGGTGCAACGTGACCCTTACGGTGCAAAAGCAACTGACGAATGTCGTGTCCCAGATCGGTGCCGCCCGGTTCAAGGGTGCGAACCACCTGATTGCCTAGGGATACCAGGTACTTTTCAAGCAGGTCGGCTTGAGTGGATTTACCCACTCCATCGATGCCCTCAAAGGTTATGAACAGACCAGACATGTCGCACAGCTCCCGGTGTTACTTGGTTTTGCGGGTTGCGCCGCGTTTTACGGTTCTGGCAGGTGCCGCTTTTTTGGCTCCGGCTTTGCTTACCTTGGCAGGCGCTACACCCGGTTCCAGGCCAAGCTTCTCTCGGCGGATCGCCAAAAGTTCGTAGGCGCGGTCGTTGCTGATTTCGTCGATCGGTTCGTCTTTTGGAATGGTTGCATTCACATAGCCGTCGGTTACGTAAGCACCGAACTGGCCGGTCTTGGCCTGTACGGCACCGCCACTGGCTGGGTCTTCGCCGAATTCCTTGAGCGGACCGGCGGCGGCCTTTTTGGCTCCGTACTTTGGCAGCGCGTAAATCTCTAGAGCTTGCTCCAGAGTGATCTCGAAAATCTGCTCTTCGGAGGTCAGGCTTCGGCTGTCGATTCCCTTTTTGAGGTAGGGGCCGAACTTGCCATTCTGAGCGGTGATTACCGACTTGGTCTCTGGGTCTTCGCCAACCACTCGCGGCAGCGACAATAGTCGAACTGCTTCTTCCAGTGTGATGCTCGCCGGGTTCATGCTCTTGAACAACGAGGCCGTCTTTACCTTGTCGACTTTGGGGTCTTCGAGGGTTACGTAAGGACCGTAGCGGCCATCCTTGAACAGAATCTCAAAGCCGGTTTCCGGGTCGGTTCCCAACACGCGGTCGGTAACAATCGGGGCATCGATGAGTTCCTGCACCTTGCTGGCGGTCAGTTCGTCCGGGGCCAATTCCTCTGGAATATTGACCACGCGACGACCGTTTTCGTCGGCGCCTTCGGCGCCGGGCTCTAGCGCTAGCTCCAGATACGGGCCGTACTTACCGGTTCGCAAAGTGACACCGTTGCTGAGTGCGAAAGAGTTGATGGCTCGAGGGTCCTGGTCTCCC
>CAIYOE010000103.1 GCA_903927775.1 uncultured Micrococcales bacterium
CAGCCGAAACCTTGGTTTTGTAACAAACGGGGCCAAAATAATCGCATCCGACAGTGGCAGCGACATTTACGTACTTAGCCACGATGGCGTTCTGCTGCAATATCGCGGTTACACCTGGAGCACCTTGGCGCAATCAGTTACTGCAGCCCACCTGCCGAACTAAAAGTTCTCCACTGGTTTGGCTCTTTTGCCGAGGCAAACTTGGCGCTGTCGCAGAGTTACATTGTGAACTGGTTTATAGATTTTTGGCTCCCATCCAAATGCCTGATTTGTGGTGAACCTCCTAGGCAAATTTGCCAATCTTGTGCGGATTCTCTCGTGGCAAATCCGCGAATTGTTTCCAGGCGGGGCTTGGTGCCGGGCGTCGCGGCGGTTGAATATCAAGGTTTGCCCAAGGAACTAGTACATCATTTGAAAGTTCTTGGACCAGCTACGGTTGCCCGCCTGATGGCAACTCATATTGTTGAAGCGCATTGCAGTCTTGGAGCTGCGGTGGGCGCTGTTTGCGGTGTGGGCGCCGTGGCCACTGATGAGTCAATCGAGCGCGATGGCGCTCGCGGAGATTTGCTGCGAACGCAGGTTTATCTGGTTCCGGTCCCGAGTCGAAAAGAAATGACCAGAATTCGCGGGTTTGTTCCGTCGGTGCTTTTGGCTAAAAAGTTAGCCGAGGGTTTGGGCGAGGTTGGTGTGCCGGCAAGGGTAAAACACATTGTGAAACTTAGCCGCTCTGTAAGGGATCAGGCTGGATTAGGTCGACGGGATCGCGAGGCGAATCTCTCTGGGGCTATGCAGGCCTCAGCGCCACTCGGCGAGGCCGAAAAAACGGCGGTTATTTGGATGGTCGACGACGTTGTGACCACGGGAGCTAGCCTTCGGGAGCTGCAGCGTTGCCTTGGGGCGGCAGGGTGGAACGTGGAAAGGTTTGTAACTTTTGCCGAAACTTTATGATTCGGTGAACAGAAAGTAGATTTTGGGTATACCTTTTGTTCACAGGCAATGAAGCCTGGGGCTCCCGAAAGGGAGTGAGTAAAGCGATTTCGTGGCACTCGGTGCCCGGAGGAGGTAAAAATGGAAATCAACATTTCAGCCCGAAACCTCACAGTTTCCGACCGCTTCAAGGACTACGTCCTGGATCGAGCTCACAAAGTCGAGCAGTTGGCAAATCGAACTCAATCGCTGAGCATCAAAGTCACTCGCCACGAGCACAAGAGCTCTGGGCAAGAAGACCAGGTAGAGCTAACCGTTATAGAGCCCGGTCATGTGATTCGCGCGGAGGCCCACGCCGCCGACAAGTTCGCGGCCTTCGACATTGCCTTGGGCAAGCTTTCCGAGCGTCTTCGCCGCCTAAGCGACAAGAACAAGGTGCACCGTGGTCAGCACCGCCAGCACTCCACCAGCGAAATCAGCGCCCAAGACTTTGCTGAACTGAGCATCACTCCAGCTTCGGCAGAGGTCCTGTTGGGAGAGCGCACGCAAGCCCCGGCTCAAATGCAGGCAGCTCAGCCAGACATGGGTGACAGCCCAATCGTGATTCGTCGCAAGGAGTTCCCTACCAGCGCCATGACAGTAGATGAGGCCCTGTATCACATGGAGTTGGTGGGTCACCCGTTTTATCTGTTTTTAGACAGCGAGACCGGGAAACCATCGGTGGTTTATAGCCGCAAGGGATGGAACTACGGAGTCATAACGCTGGCTTAGGTTTCGCCACTAGCACAAGCCCCAAACCAAGTGGTTTGGGGCTTGCCTCTAAGATTGAAGGCAGTAAACCTATGCGTCTGGAGCTTTCAACTTGGCTACTATCCTCGACAAAGTATTGCGTGCCGGCGAAGGCCGCTTGCTTGCCAAGCTGCGTGGCATTGCCACCGCGGTAAACGCCCTCGAATCCGAGTTCGAACAACTCACCGATGCCGAGCTAGCGGAAGAGACCGCAACCCTCCGCGAGCGTTACGCAAAGGGGGAATCCCTCGATGACCTAATGCCAGAAGCATTCGCTGCCGTGCGCGAGGCATCCAAGCGAACCCTTGGAATGCGTCACTTCGATGTACAGATCATGGGTGGAGCCAATCTTCACTTGGGAAACATCAGTGAAATGAAGACCGGTGAAGGTAAGACCCTGGTTGCCACCATGCCCGCGTACCTAAACGCAATCGCTGGCCGCGGTGTTCACGTGGTTACCACAAACGACTTCTTGGCCAAGTACCAGGGCGAATTGATGGGTCGCGTTTACCGCGCTCTCGGCATGAGCGTTGGTGTGATCCTCAGCGGACAGGAGCCCGCCGAACGCCGCGAGCAGTACCTGGCAGACATCACCTATGGAACTAACAACGAATTCGGTTTCGACTATCTGCGCGACAACATGGCCTGGGATAAGGGCGACCTCGTCCAACGCGGCCACTTCTTTGCCATTGTCGACGAAGTTGACTCGATCCTCATCGATGAGGCTCGTACCCCGCTGATCATTTCTGGCCCGGCATCGGGTGAGGCAAACCGCTGGTTCGCACAGTTCGCCAAGATCGTGGAAAACCTGACCCCGGTAATCGATTACGAAGTCGACGAAAAGAAGCGCACCGTTGGTGTTCTAGAGCCGGGTATCGACAAGGTTGAAGACTACCTTGGTATCGACAACCTATACGAGAGCGCCAACACCCCGCTGATTTCGTTTTTGAACAACGCTCTTAAGGCCAAGGCCCTGTTCAAGCGTGACAAAGACTACGTAGTCATGAACGGCGAGGTCATGATCGTAGACGAACACACCGGTCGTATTCTGGCCGGTCGTAGATACAACGAAGGTGTCCACCAGGCAATCGAGGCAAAGGAAGGCGTTGAGGTCAAGGCCGAGAACCAGACGCTCGCCACAGTCACCTTGCAGAACTACTTCCGTCTCTACAACAAGCTGTCAGGTATGACCGGTACCGCAGAGACTGAGGCCGCGGAATTCATGTCTACCTACAAGCTAGGTGTCGTGCCAATTCCTACCAACAAGCCAATGATCCGAATCGATCAGCCAGACTTGATTTACAAGAACGAGCAGGTCAAGTTTGACCAAGTAGTAATCGACATCGCAGAGCGCCACAAAAAGGGCCAGCCGGTTTTGGTTGGAACTACCTCCGTAGAGAAAAGCGAGTACTTGAGCCGCCTTTTGGCAAAGGCCGGAGTTCGCCACGAGGTCCTGAACGCCAAGAACCACGCCCGCGAGGCTATCATCGTTGCCCAGGCAGGTCGTCTGGGTGCGGTAACCGTTGCCACCAACATGGCTGGTCGTGGAACGGACATCATGCTCGGTGGAAACACAGAGTTCCTCACCGTTGCAGAGTTGGCCAAGCAGGGAATCAACGCCGAAGAACACCCGGATCAGTACCAGGCCGCTTGGGATTCAACTTACGCAAAGATCAAGGCCGAGGTTGCTGCAGAGGCCGAGAAAGTCCTGGCAGTTGGCGGGCTTTACGTGCTGGGAACCGAGCGCCACGAGTCGCGCCGCATCGACAACCAGCTGCGTGGTCGTGCCGGTCGTCAGGGCGACGCCGGTGAAAGCCGTTTCTACCTTTCGCTAACCGACGACCTGATGCGATTGTTCGCATCTGGTGCGGCTGGGGCATTGATGAACCGCCCTGGGATGCCAGAAGACTTGGCAATCGAATCCAAGATGGTCAGTCGCTCTATCGCCAGTGCCCAAAGTCAGGTCGAAGGCCGAAATGCCGAAATCCGCAAAAACGTTCTCAAGTACGACGACGTCCTGAACCGCCAGCGCGAGGCAATCTACTCGGACCGACGCCACATCCTCGAGGGCGATGACATCGCTGGCCGAGTAGACGAATTCCTTGAGTCGGCCATCGCTGAGATCGTTGCCGCACACATCTCTGACAACGCCGGCAGCGACTGGGACCTGGAGGCGCTGTGGAATGAACTACGCGCAATCTACCCAATCGGTTTGGCCATCGATGAGGTGCTAGCCGAAGCCGGAAGCCGGTCCCGTTTGACCAAGGCATGGCTGACTCGAGAGATTGTGAGCGATGCCAGAATCGCGTATGTAAACCGCACCAACCAGCTAGGCGAGCCTGCCATGCGTGAACTGGAGCGCCGAGTTGTACTGAGTGTGATCGACCGCAAGTGGCGGGACCACCTGTACGAGATGGACTACCTAAAGGAGGGAATCGGTCTGCGTGCAATGGCCCAGCGCGATCCTCTTGTGGAGTACCAGAACGAGGGCTACCTAATGTTCCAACAAATGATGGGTGCCATTCGCGAGGAGACCACCGGTTTCATGTTCAATCTCGAGGTTCAGGTTCAGCAGTCAGACGACCACGCGCAGATTGAGGCCCGCGGATTGGCCGCGCCGGTTGACAACCGCGCTGCTCTTACCTACACATCGCCGAACGAAGACGGCGCACCCGAGCAGCACGCTGGTAACCAGAAACCAGCCAAGCCGGCAACTCCGCCGAAAAACAATGGCGCCGGAAGTTCGTTCTTTAAGAACTAACGACCTTAGCTAAAAGGAAAACCCTCGATCCTTGATCGGGGGTTTTTCCGTTTGTCTGCCGCGGCCCCACAACCTATGCCTTGATGCTGGCTAAAGGATCGTCACGCTGGTTGCGCGCCAACGTTTGTGGAAAGGCTCAAGCCGGATTGTGACGGCGCGAGTGCGAGCCTGAGACTTGATAAGGACAACTGATTCGATGACACCTGGCTTGGGTGAGTCGCTGCGAATCTTTCCGACAACAAATTTGGGCATAAGCACTGGTCTGGTCATGGTGGCCTCAAGGCGAGCCCTCTGCGAGACTTTACTGCGCAGTTTTTCGTAAACCTGGTCGGAAACCAAAACGGCGAGCTGGTCCAAGGAACGAGAGCCGGCGATGACCTCGACCACCATGGTGGCGATGGCCGGCAACAAAGGAGCGGGGTCTGGCATAGCCGCGATTTCTTCATCGCTGGGATAGAGGTGCGAGTCATCTAGAAGAGGGTCGTAGGCGCGCGGTTTGCGTTTGGTTTGATGCTGCAAACTTGGCATGGATGCCAGGCGCGCGGCCCGATGAACTGCCATTGCTTCCTCCTCGTTTTATCTGTTGTTAAGAAACTAGATGCCATGAATGCTTCGCTGCAACGAAAACTTTTGAATTGTGGATAACTTTTCTCTTCGTTTTCAAAAAGGGCTTATTCATAGAGCATGAACTTCTCACTACCTCTGCTACCAAACGATTCCCAACTGCACTCTCCGTGGTTCCAGTTGGACTACGGATGCAACGCCGCACTGGTGAAATGTGCCAACGGCACGTCAGAGACCCTCATCTATGTTGTATTCGGCGACGACTTCATCGCGGGGCTAAGGGTGGATCGTCGCACCTGGGTGCTGCTACCGAGTTCAGCAGTTTTGTTGGTCACTTTCTCAATGCTCGGTTCTAGGAGTTTGCCTCCGGTTCGCCAGGTGAGCCAAGACGGCCGGACCTACCTGCAGAGCCTTGGGCAGGTAGAACTAAAGATTTGGCTGGTGGGCGTGGACGAGCCGCTGCCCCCTTCTGTCGGGTCCATCCAGGGTAGGTGGCTGGCACTCAGCCGATCTGAGCCCGGTAAAACCGACCGCCTGGTTCCGTTTGAAGCTGTTAGAACCATAGAAGTCACCGATGTGGATAACTTTCCAACAATGTCTGCCGAATCTGGCAACTTGGTAGTCGGTCAAGCCAGAAGGAGCTAAAAAATGGCCACAAACACGTTGGGAAACCAGGTCAAACTTGGCTCCAACCAGTCTCTAACTAGGGTTACCGGAGTTATTGTGGCGTTGGCCTTGATAGTTGTGGTGGCTAAGTTTTTTATTTTTGATCAACAGCGCTACCTTGTACCAAGCAGGACTGTGGCGCCTGGGGAGCCTCTCGATCGGGTTGATTGGGACACCGTTAGTGCAAACCTTGGAAATTTGGCTGGGCACTACCTTCCGGCACTGAACCCGCCCCACGGTTATGCAGCTCAAACACTGGCTTCGGGCCAATTAGTTCCTAAAGCATCTGTGGCGCGTTTGCAGCCTGGCAGTTTTGCAAGACTGGTTATCAGTACCAAAACTCAACTTGGCCTAGGAATTCGAACCGGGGCAAAGGTTGCCATTTGGGCATCTGAGAAACTGCAGAACAACCAGTTTGACGCCCCCAAACGCATCGTTGCTAACGCTGTGGTGGCACGAGTCCTAAAGCAACAGATCATGTTCTCTTCGGGCAGTCAGCAGGTGGAGCTCATGATCTCGCCTATTCAAACCCCGATTGTTTTATCGGCAATGGCTTCTGATTCCGCTATCTTTCTAGTTGCCGGGCAATGACCGACCTGAGTTGGGCGCCGCCAACACAGCAATGGGCCCTTGGCCAGGCGCCAGATTCGTCTAGCCCGCTAGCTTCAAATACTTCACCCAGCTCCAGTGCCAAGGTCTCAGCCAAGGTGATTTCTGTGCATAGTCTGCTTTCCGGCGCTGGTCGGTCTGTAATAGCCGCGAACTTGGCATTTGAGTTAGCGGCAACGGGTGCACGCGTCTGCCTACTCGACCTAGACACTGATTGGCCGAGCCAGCACCGCTATTTTGGTTTGCCTCAGGATCAGGCATCGGTGATAGCAGGGGTCCGTTTCCTTCAACAAGAGCGCCTAACCAAAGAGGCGTTTCAGGAACTCAGAATTCGGTTGGTGTCTAAAGGTGCGAGCGTGGACCTGATCAGCGGGTTTGGACTAAACCTTAACGCCGTAGGCATGGACTGGAACTCGGTCGAGGTCTTTGTCGAATTTATTGCGCTGGCTTACTCCCACGTTGTTATCGATTTGCCTGCTGGAGTGGATTTACCCGCACATCGAATGGCATACAAGGTGTCCACTGCTAGGTTGCACGTTGTGCAACCCGACCCCATCTCGCTGGGCCGGTTCCTAGAGTTCCCAACCACGAGGCAGGCCACGGCACAGGGTCAGGATTTCCTGGTGGTCAACCGACTTCGGGCATCGGTGATTGGGGCTAGGCCTGAATGGCAGGTTAGACAATCACTCAAGGATCGAATCAGTGCACCGATTCTCGGGGTGCTACCAGAGGATCAAATGTTAGATCAGGCCCTTCTTCAGGGTGTACCGGTGAGGCAGTTAGGTGGCAAATCAAAGTTTCGTAGCGAGCTAATCCAGTTGGCGAGCCGACTTGCCTAGTGGTGGCGTAGCTAAACTTTTGCTATGTCAACGTTGTCTCAAATCATCAAACAAAAATCAGCCGCATCGCACGCTGACTTGGAGTGGTTCAACGTTTTGACCAACGAGTGGCAGCTAGTCGCAGACCTGGTTTTCGCAGACCTAGTCCTTTGGCTGCCCTCGAAGGACGGAAGTTTCGTGGCCGCGGGCCATGCCCGGCCTTCCAGTGCGGCAACTATTTTCTATCGCGATATCAGTGGCGAAAGCGTCCGTGCCGTTTGGGCCGAACCGGTAGCCGAGGCGTTCAACTCCGGTGAGATTATGGACCAGGTTCAGATGGGCTCATTCGACGGAATACCCAACCGATTTACCGCTTACCCTGTGAGACGACGGGCAAGCATTGTCAATGAAGCCGTCAAGCCGGAGCCCATCGCGGTAATAACGAGGCATACCAACCTCGCCGATTCTAAGGTGCCAAACAAGTTGCAGCTCAACTACTTGGCCGCGGGCAACGATCTTTTGCGCATGATCTCGGAAGGTAATTTTCCTGATTTCGGAAACCCGACCGGGCCAAAACGAGGTTCCCCGCGAGCCAACGACGGCCTGCTTCGACTAGACCCAGATGGCAAAGTGGTGTTTGCCAGCCCGAACGGCCTCTCGGTTTTCAGTGGCCTTGGTGTTTCCAAGGAACTCGAGGGCCAAATGTTGGCCAGCATGGTTACTCCGCTGCTAAGGGGAAATTACACGGTAGACGAGTCTCTGCCGCTCGTTCTTAGCGGAAAAGCGCCCTGGCGCGCCGATCTGGAGTCCAAAAACGGAACCATTTCGTTGCGTTCGATTCCGCTTAAGGCCAAGGGGGAGCGCATCGGTGCTTTGTTGCTTTGCCGCGATGTGAGTGAGTTGCGCCACCAGGAACGTGAGCTGATAACCAAAGATGCCACTATTCGAGAAATCCACCATCGGGTGAAAAACAACCTCCAGACCGTAGCAAGCCTGTTACGCATGCAGGCAAGGCGGAGCAAAAGCGAAGAGACCAAGGAATCTTTGGAGCAGGCGATGCGGCGCGTGTCGGCCATTGCCGTGGTGCACGACACTCTGGCATCTGGCCTAAACCAAGAGGTCAACTTCGACGAAGTTTTTGAGCGCGTTTTGATGTTGGTGGGAGAGATGGCGGCCAGCCACGGCACCACGGTGAACACGATCAAAGATGGAAAATTTGGGCCACTCCGAAGCGAAGTAGCAACAACGCTGGCAGTAGTTCTGACAGAGCTTGTTACTAACGCGGTAGAGCATGGTTTAGCTGAACGCAGCGGTGTGGTTGCGGTTTCGGCCGAGCGCTCGGCTAAAAAACTCGAGATTGCAGTGGCAGACAACGGAGTGGGTTTGGCCGATGGCAAAATAGGCAACGGTTTAGGAACTCAGATTGTTCGCACGCTGGTAGAAGGTGAACTGCGAGGAAGCATTCGTTGGTACTCGCCAACCGACGGCGGGACCCGGGCAGTTTTGTCTATGCCAATTTAGGACGTGTTTTTGTCGCCTAGCTTGCGCGACGAGCGCGAGCATACTTGCGCTTTAGCGACTTGCGCTCGTCTTCAGAGAGACCGCCCCAAACACCGGTGTCCTGGTTTTCCTTGATGGCGTACTCGAGGCAGAAGTTGGTAACTCCACATTCGCGGCAAACAGCCTTGGCCTGTTCGATTTGCTCAACTGCTGGTCCGGTGTTTCCTACTGGAAAGAAAAGTTCTGGGTCTTCGGTTAGACAGCGAGCTTCGTTTAGCCATTGCATGTTCATGCAGAATATTCCTTTATGTAGGGTCTTCGCTAGGGGCGCAAAGAAAGCGGCAGAACCGCCTGAAATGACAAGATTTGTTGCGGAAAGTGCATCTTTGGGACTCATGCAACACTCAATATGGTTTCATAACACGGGGCATTTGGCAATACCCCATTTACCTTCTAGACAGGTTTTTTCATGCAAAATCCTTCGGCAGACTCAACTCGATTAGCGTTGTTTCGCAATATGGCTGCGGTCACTCTGGCAATAGAGTCCTTGGCAGTGTTGGCCTTTGGTCTCTGGATGCTGCTGGATCTATTTGTGGGCCAAGCTAAGAGTGTGCCGGCAGCAATAACGCTTATAGTGCTCTACCTAGCTGCCGGGTCTTGGGTTGCGTATCTGGCCGTGAATATTCGCAAAGGGGCTCGTTGGGCGCGAAGCGGGGCAATCTTTTGGCAAACGTGCCAGCTTTTTTTAGCAAGCCAAAGTTTCACTGGCCGCGGAGCCAGCCCTGTAATCGGGGTTGCTTTGATTGTGCCATCGGTGGTTGTTTTGGCATTGATGTTCAGCAAGCCCGTGCTGGCTGATTCAAAGCGCCAGCTTGAGGAATAACTCCCCTAACTGCAAAGCTATGGAATTGGGTTAGATACCCAGCTTCTTGCGAAGGCTGGTTACGTGACCTGTTGCCTTCACGTTGTAGAGCGCTAGCTCGATCTTGCCGTTTTCATCCAGAGCAAAAGTTGAACGAAGAACACCAACATAGGTGCGACCGTAAAGAGATTTCTCTCCGAAAGCGCCGTACTGCTGGTGCACTGCCTTGTCTGGGTCGCTCAACAATGGGAAGTTCAGATTCTGGTCTTCCACAAACGCAGCCAACTTGGCGGGAGCATCTGGCGAAATACCGATTACGGTGTAGCCGGCGCTAGCCAGTGGGTTCAGATTCTCGTTGAAGTCGCATGCCTCTTTCGTGCAGCCCGGGGTAGATGCGGCTGGGTAAAAGTACACAATGACCTTCTGGCCCTTATAGTCGCTGAGTGAAACAGGCTTGCCTTCGTGGTTCAACAAGGTGAAGTCCGGAGCCATTTGGCCTTCGGCTAGCTTTGGATACTCAGTCATCTTTTTACCTCTTTCACAGCGATGCAGGCTGCCTTGCCTTCTGTTTCTGAGTCTAGGGCAGTTCCAAGGGCGATAAGTTTCGGTTCGCCATTGGCGAGCAGGCCATTTTCCTGCTATTCTTTTCTCTCGTTGCGCTTGATTGCGTGGCACGCACCTCTAGCTCAATCGGCAGAGCAACTGACTCTTAATCAGTGGGTTCTCGGTTCAAGTCCGAGGGGGTGCACTAAAAACCTCCGCGTCTTATCAGCCGGGGGTTTTTTACTTTAACTGGCATATTTAGCAGCATGACTGCGTTTGCCCAAATGACCACCGATGAACAGATCGCCAGCCTGGAGTCATGTGCGCGCGAGGTTCTGAATCATTACGAGCTGGGCCAGTACCGGTTCGAGTCCATAAACCACGAGTACAACTCAACCTTCAAAGTGACCGCTTCGGATGGGCAGCGTTACGCTCTTCGAATCAACGTGAATTCCAAGCGTTCCCTGGCGAATCTGAACGCCGAAGTCTTTTGGGTCAACTCAATATCAAACGTTCAGGTACCAAAGCCCAAGTCCAACCGCGATGGTGCTTTGTCTACCACGGGCTGGCATGAGGCAAGCGGCCGAACTCTTCATGCGGTTCTTTATAGCTGGCTTGAGGGGGAGGAGGTCGGCGACGAACCCCAGACGGATCAACTTCATGCTGCCGGAGCTGCGATGGCACGCCTTCACCTCGGAGCCAAAAATCTGGTTTTGCCCACCGACGCCCAACTTCCTGACCTATCGGATTTCTTCTGGGGATGGCCCGACAACCTCCTGATCGAATCTTCGCCACTCACCGCTCCTGAAAAACTGGCGGTTCTGGAGGTCAAAAAATTGGTCGACGCGTTGCTGCACGAGCTCGCCACCAATTCGACTAAGCGACCCATCCATGCGGACATTCATCCATGGAATCTAATGTGGCACAACGGCGAGGTTGCGGTTTTCGACTTTGACGACTCTGGAATAGGGCTGCCTATCCAGGATGTGGCTACCTCGCTTTACTACTTGGACACCGTTGAACAACAGCAGGCATTCATGGATGGCTATGCCTCCGTGGCGCCGCTTCCTGAACATAACTCCCGGCAAATGCAACTTCTAAAACTGCAGCGACGAATTCAGTTACTGGCTTTCCTTCACGAGTCCTCGACACCGGGCCACGCAGACATGATCCCCAAGTATCAAGCAGAGACTTTTAGGCGCATTGCGGAGGTGCTCGGTTAGGCTCTACGGCGTGTTGCGGAGTGACAAAAAACTTGCCTAAAACAGGGGGTTACCCGAACATTTCGAGCCAAAACCGATAAAAAACCAGCCCGTGGAAATCGAACTTAAATTCTTCTGCGTGTTTCGTTCGAACGCTACAAAATGTATCTAATTCTGGTGTTACATTCACATTGTCTTTGGGCGACCGCCCCTGCGACAGAAGGGATTAGTCACATGACTAAGTTCATCATCAACCTCCGCGCCTTGCTAAACGGCGACCGTGGTGCATCGGCAGTTGAGTACGCTCTTCTCGTCGGTCTAATCGCAATCGCAGTTATCGCTGGTGTAGTTCTTTTGGGTCAGAACCTTGGCGGTACCTTCAACAAGGTAGCCACCACTCTTCCTACCCCTTAATGAACCCTGTTCAACCGGTGGCGTTTAGGGAGTATCAGAAATGATCACTCTTTTGCGTCACCGGTTGTTCTTTAAGCGCGAAACCGATCGCGGCGCCGTGGCCGTTGAGTTCGCCCTGATCTTCCCGATATTCCTCTTCATGATTCTGTTCATGCTGGATGCCGGGCGCTACCTCATGGTGCAAATGGCTATGAACAATGCGGCCGAGGTTGGTGCGCGGTCG
>CAIYOE010000104.1 GCA_903927775.1 uncultured Micrococcales bacterium
GGGCATCCAGGTGGGAGATGTGATCATCAAGATCGACAACGAGGTAATCAACTCTGCTTCGGACTTGACCGCGCTGGTTCGTCAGCTACCTGCCGGCGCCAAGGCCAACTTTGTTTTGCAGCGTGCAGGAAAAGTGCTCAACATTTCCGTGACCTTGGGCGATGCTGTTAACCTGAGCAAGTAGTTCTAGAGCTGGAGGCAAACTTGAGCGATTTGGGTGCATCGGACATCGGTGGTCAGACCGCTGGGTCTAACCTGCTGGAACGCGAAGTTCTAGAGAACCTAGAACCAGGCGACCACGAACGTTACTCGCACTATGTGCGCAAAGAGAAGATCGTAGAGAGCGCAGTACTGGGCGTTCCTGTGACGGCCCTTTGCGGCAAAATTTGGGTACCTGGCCGCGACCCACAGAAGTTCCCAGTATGCCCAACCTGCAAAGAGATTTACCAGGGTCTGCGCCCAGAGCCGCCAGCCGACAACGGTGGCAAAGTCGGTGGCGGCGAATAAACTCGTCTTTGTGAACGACGCACCTATTGGGATTTTCGACTCGGGAGTGGGTGGGCTAACTGTAGCCCGCGCCATCATCGATCAGTTGCCCAATGAGTCGATCATTTATGTGGGAGACACCGCCAACAGTCCTTACGGCCCAAAGTCGATTCCTGTTGTGCGCGAACTTGCCCTTGAGGTAATGGATCGCCTGGTAGACGAAGGCGTAAAGCTTCTAGTTATCGCCTGCAACTCAGCCAGCGCGGCTGTGCTCAGAGACGCGCGCGAGCGCTACACAGTCGGCCGTGGAATCCCCGTGGTCGAGGTAATTCAGCCGGCAGTTCGTCGCGCAGTTGCAGCCACCAGAAACCGTCACGTTGGTGTGATTGGTACCACGGCAACAGTTACCTCGCGCGCCTACGACGATGCCTTTGCCGCGGCAGTCGACTTGCAAATCACCAGTGTTGCCTGCCCGAGCTTTGTGGAGTTTGTGGAAAACGGAATCACCAGTGGCCCAGAGCTAATGGCCGAAGCCCAGCGTTATCTTGCACCCATAAAAGCCGCCGGGGTAGACACCCTGGTGCTAGGTTGCACTCACTACCCGCTGCTCACCGGTGCCATTAGCTACGTAATGGGAGACCAAGTTACCCTGGTTTCCAGCGCAGAGGAAACCGCAAAAGACGTCTACCGTACGCTGACGGCTTACAACCTAATGCGCACTGCCCACACACCTCCAACCCTGCGGTTCCAGGCCACTGGCGACGCCAAGCCGTTTGGGCGCCTTGCCCGACGATTCCTCGGCCCCGAGGTCACTCAGGTAGAGCACCTAGATACCGCAAACCCAGCCGCCAACGGCCTAAACACTGCTTACCCGGTTACTCAGACCGTGGCTATTCAACAGATTTCCCCAAACTAAGGAACCAAAATGCCAAACCGCGCCGATGGCCGCACCAGCAACCAACTACGCCCAGTAACCATCGAGCGTGGCTGGAGTGATCACGCCGAGGGCAGCGCCCTAATAAGCTTTGGCGGCACCAAGGTGCTTTGCACCGCAAGCTTCACCGCGGGCGTTCCGCGCTGGAAAGTAGGCAAGGGCGAGGGCTGGGTAACCGCCGAATACGCAATGCTGCCGCGCGCTACCCACGACCGCAACGACCGCGAGGCAGTCAAGGGAAAAATCGGTGGTCGCACGCACGAAATCAGCCGGCTGATCGGCCGTAGTCTGCGTGCCGTGGTAGACGTGAAGGCACTCGGCGAGAACACCATCGTGATTGACTGCGACGTGCTTCAGGCCGATGGTGGCACCAGAACCGCTGCGATCACCGGTGCTTTCGTGGCGCTCGCCGACGCAATCGCTTGGGGTAAAGCCAAGGGCCACATCGCAGCCAAGAGCCAGCCACTAACCGATTCGGTTTCCGCTATCAGTGTTGGAATCATCGATGGCGTCCCGCTGCTAGACCTCGCCTACGTAGAAGACGTTCGCGCCGAAACCGACATGAATGTGGTGGTTACCGGTGGCGGCAAATTCATCGAGGTTCAGGGAACCGCCGAGGGCGCCCCGTTTGACCGCGATGAACTGAACCTGCTGCTTGACCTAGCGCTGGAGGGCAATGCCGAGTTGGCTCAGATCCAGAAGGCCGCTCTGGCCCAGGTACTCAAGGCTTAATCGTGCAACTAGTTTTGGCAACGCACAATGCCCACAAAGTGCAAGAAGTCGGGCAAATCCTGGGTGCCGCACTGCCAGGCCTAGAGGTTTTGGGGTACGACGGCCCAGAGCCGGTAGAAGACGGAAACAGTTTTCTAGAGAACGCCCTCATCAAGGCGCGCGCGGCATTTCAGCACACCGGCCTTCCCTCGTTCGCCGACGACAGCGGAATCGCGGTTGAAATTTTGGGTGGCTCACCTGGCATTTTCAGCGCGGGATGGGCCGGCACCCGAGACTCGGTGGCAAACCGCCGTTTGCTGCTGGCGCAACTGGCAGATGTCCGCCCTGAACACCGAGCCGCTTCTTTTGTTTGCACTATTGCACTGGTTACTGCCGATTCAGAGATCAGCTTTACTGGGATTTGGCCCGGTTACGTGGCTACCCAAGAGCAAGGCGAACACGGTTTTGGCTACGACCCGGTGTTTATCCCCGAAGGCTTTGAATGCACAGCGGCCGAGCTCGAACCAGAAGTTAAGAACGCACTAAGTCATCGGGCCATGGCGCTTGAGCAGCTAGCAAGCTACCTGGCGGTCGCCGGAGCAGAGCTTTAGTCGTTGCTCACGACAGTTTGGCCGGCATCTTTCAGCGCCTGAGCGTCTGTAAGCGCCTTGTCTTCGCGGCGTGCCTTTAGAGCCTCAAGCGCAATTGGAATGCTGCTCAGAACCACAAAGCCGATTGTGAAGTATTCGATGTTGTGGCGCAGAAACTCGATTGAGCCCAGGAAAAAGCCCAGCAGGGTAATTCCGGTTCCCCATCCCAGCACGCCGATCACGTTGTAGCGAACGAACTTGCGGTACGGCATCTCTCCGATTCCGGCAGCCACTGGAACAAAAGTCCGCATCACTGGCACAAAGTGAGCCAGAATAACAGCGCGAGCACCGTATCGCTCAAAGAACGCGTGGGTGCGCTCTACATTCTTATGGCTAAACAACTTGGATTCCGGGCGATTAAACAGCGATGTTCCGGCCTTGCGCCCAATAAAGTATCCGGTTTGATCACCTGCGAAAGCCACCAACGAAACCAGGATGCACATTAGCCAAATCGGCATGTGATAGCCGCCAAAGTGAACGGCACCGGTGCTGATCATGAGGCCAACTACGAAAAGCAGCGAGTCGCCGGGCAGGAAGAAACCCACCAATAGGCCGGTCTCTATAAAGACCATGGCCAACACCACGATGACTGCATAGCCGCCCATGGCGCCGATGAGGGTCTGTGGGTCTAGCGCTGATATTCCAAACATGTGCCCCTAGCAGGATTCGAACCTGCGCGCCCGCCTTCGGAGGGCGGCGCTCTATCCCCTGAGCTATAGGGGCTTAGGTTGCTATAAGACTAACAGTCGAGCCCATGGTGGAGTCCTAGGATTATTGCGACTAGACCCACACTTCAGCGGGTTGGCGGATCTGTAGTCAGAAAGAAGCGCACTCATGGCTCTAAGGCTCGAAGACAAATGGATTTGGGATTCCTGGTACGCCTTTGATGGCCAGAACTACCACGCGTTTTACCTACATGCCAGTCGCGCACTCGGCGACCCGGTTCGTCGCCACCGTAACCCCATAGTCGGACACGCCATCAGCGCCGATCTAACCAACTGGACCGTCGTTCGCGACGCCATCGCTGTCAGTGATTCACCGGCTTTTGATAGCTGGACCACCTGGACCGGTTCGGTCGTGCAGGACGACAACGGTGTCTGGTGGATGTTTTACACGGGCACCAGCCGCGAGGATGGTGGAGACATCCAAACCGTCGGTGCAGCCACCAGCAAAGACCTCATGGTTTGGAAAAAAGTTTCGAGTCAGCCGCTGGTAACCGCCGACCCTCGCTGGTACGAGCTGCTCGACAAAGCGAACTGGCATGATCAAGCCTGGCGCGACCCATGGGTTTTCAAGTTCCCTGCCAACGTGACCACGGGTGCGGCCACAGTTGGTGTCGGTTCAGATCAAAAAACCACCGATGTTTGGCACATGTTGGTTACCGCGCGGGCGAATAAAGGACCATTTGCAAGCAGGGGAGTGCTGGGGCACGCAACCAGCAGCAATCTTTTGGATTGGACTGTTCAGCCGCCGCTCAGCGAGCCGGATCAAGGATTTGGGCAGCTGGAGGTGTTTCAGTTTGAGGTCGTGGATGAAGTGCCGATTCTGTTGTTTTGCTGCGGTTGGCGCGAGCTGTCGACCGATAGAGCGGCTAGTTTTGGCAAACGCGATGCCAGTTACAGCGTTGCGGTGTCTGCCGACCTAGCCGAAATCGACTTCAACAAGGCAAAGGCCTTTGAGCACAACCTGGTCTATGCGGCCCGGCTAATCCAGGGACCGGACCAAAAGTGGAACCTTATCGGCTTTGTCAACGAGGTAAATGGTGAGTTCGTCGGCGAACTAAGCGACCCAATTCCGGTAACTGCAAGCGCTAGTCAAGGCCTGATTCCGAGGTTTGTTTAGAAGCATTATTAAGCGCAACAAGTTTGGTGCGCTGGGCAACAAAGTCGCCTCTATAACAAAGAAACAACAAGCGGTTACAGACTCAAGAACCTTGATTTTTCAGGGTTTTTGGTTTTTCGGATGCGAATTTTCCGCAAGCGGTTACAAAGATTTGATAACGCTTGCGTAAACCTTCACCATTTTTGCCATTTTGGTTCTAATGTTTTCTTCAGACGCTCAGCGGGTTTGGCTGAGTGCTCATAGGAAAGGAAAACCATTATGAAGAAGGGCCTCCGCATTGGAGCTGCAGTAGCAATCGCTGCTTTGGCTTCGGCAACCCTAGGTCTAGGTGCAGCTCACGCTGCAACTCGCACCGTAACCATTTTCGGTGGCTATTCAGCCGCTGATTCAGCTGCATTCCAGGACGAGCTGGACATCGTGTTCCCAGCTAGCTCGGGCATCAAGGTGAAGTTCACCTCCCTAGCGTCGTTTGACACCGACATCACCGCCAAGATCAAGGCTGGTCAGGCACCAGACATCGCAATGTGGCCTCAGCCAGGCGGTCTGCTAGCACAGAAGAAGAACCTTGTTCCTCTAAGCACCGTGCTTGGCGCAGCAACCCTAAACCGGATCATCAAGACCGAGGTTCCTGGTTTTGAGCTTCTTGGCAAGTCGGGCTCGACCACCTATGGTCTACCAGTTTCGGCAAACCTAAAGTCGATCGTGTTCTACAACCCAGCAGTATTCGCTGCTAATGGTTGGACTGTTCCAAAGACCCAGGCTGACCTGAACAAGCTTCAGGACACCATCAAGGCTTCGGGCAAGGCATACCCATGGTGTGCTGGTACCGAGTCCGGTGGCGCAACCGGTTGGTCTTTGACCGACTGGATGGAAGAGCTAGTTCTAAAGAACGCTGGCGTTGCAACTTACAACGCATGGTGGCAGGGCAAGGTTCACTGGAACGACCCTAAGATCGTGAAGGCTGGAAACGCTCTAGCTGACACCCTTCTTGCAGATGGCCAGACTCAGGGTGGCGGCCCAGGTGTTACCAGCCGCAACTTCGGTCTAGCAGCCACTCAGGGCCTATTCGCAAGCAGCAAGGCTGACGGCGCATGTGCTCTTCTAAAGCAGGGTTCATTCATCACCGGCTTCTTCCCAGACGCAATCCAGGCTGAGATCAAGAAGGGCGACTACACTCACGTTGGCGTATTCGCTTACCCAACCCCGGCCGGTGGCTACAACGCCGTTCTTGGTGGTGGCGACACCGCCGCTGTATTCCACAACAACCCTGCAGTAGCAAAGGTTGCGGCGTACATCATGAGCGACAAGATGGGTACTCACGGGTACGCAAGCAAGGCTTCGGGCTTCTTGTCTCCACACAGCACCTTCCCAGCCGCGTACTTCTCGGGTCTAAACAAGAAGTTCCAGAGCATCCTTGGTTCGGCTAAGGGCTTCGGCTTCGATGGTTCCGACCAGGCACCACCAGCTGTAAACGCAGCTGAGTGGAGCGAGCTAACCAACTGGTTCGCTGGCAAGGAATCCATGGCTAAGGCGTTCAGCATCATCGACGCCGCCTACAACAACTAGTAGTAAGCGCTTACAGAACACTCGTAAGATTGTTCTAGAAGGCAACGATTTGGCGGGAAGAGTTCGCTCTTCCCGCCAAATCTGTTACTACTTTGATTTACCCGCAATAACCACAGCACCAGCAGCAATGCATCACCCCTGTTTTGGGAAGGATTTGGGATGACTGACATCCTGTTCGCCATAATGGCGTCAATCTTAGGTCCGGTAGCGACCTTCCTCTTCTACATACTTCTTAACTTCATCGTCAACCGCTTCCCCGAGAAGATTCAGCGCGTTCTGCGCCCTTACGTTTTCATAGGCCCGGTTTTGTTGCTGGTAGGCGTTCTTCTAGTTGGTCCGACCATCCAGACCATGACCTTTGCCTTCATGAACGAAGATTCGTCTGAATGGGTTGGATTCAAGAACTTCATTAAACTTTTCACCGACCCACAGTTCCTTATCACCGTTCGCAACAACTTCGAGTGGATCGCCGTAGTTCCTGCGGTCACCGTGATTTTGGGTCTGTTTATTGCGACCCTCACCGACAAGCTGGGTCCGATTCGCGAGCGCGTCTTCAAGTCCATCATCTTCATGCCAATGGCCATCTCGTTCGTTGCCGCTTCGTCGATCTGGCGTCTGACCTACTCCTGGTCTGCCGGTAAGACTCAGATCGGTATGTTGAACGCCATCGTTGAATTGTTTGGTGGCAAAGCGATTCCTTGGATCCAAAACGAAGACTTCAGCATCAACAACCTTCTACTCATGGTGGTGGTTATCTGGGCGAACGCCGGATTTGCAATGACCCTGCTATCGGCTGCAATCAAGGCTGTACCAGAAGAAACCGTTGAGGCAGCATCCATCGATGGAGCAAATGCCTTCCAGGCTTTCTTCCAGGTTGTCGTTCCACAGATCTGGGGAACCGCGGTTTCGGTCTTTATCACCGTTTTGATTTCAACCATGAAGATATTCGATGTGGTCTGGGGTATGACCGGCGGCGATTTCCACACCAACGTTTTGGGTGTTGACTTTTTCAGGCAGTACTTTGTTTACAACAACACGGGTAAGGCCAGCGCGGTTGTCGTGGTTCTTATGATCGCCATCATCCCGATCATGATTTACCAGGTCCGTACCTACCGTAAGCAGGAGGAGCTCCGATGAGCAGCATGAATACATTTGTAGCTCGGGTGCGCAGATTCCGCCCGGTTTCCACTCTGGTAATGCTTTTGGTTGTTGCCATTTGGGCGCTACCGACCCTGGGTCTTTTTGTCACAGCATTCCGGTCCCAGATTTCATCGGTTACCACCGGTTGGTGGACCGCGATCTTTGACCCGATGCACCAGGAATGGACCACCAAGGCGTTCGCAACCGTATTCAGTTCAACCTGGAATCTGGGACCGGCGTTCTTCTCTACCGTAGCGATTTCTGTACCGGCCACGATTCTCCCGATTACCTTCGCAGCGTTTGCGGCCTACGGATTTACCTTCTTGAGTTTCAAGGGACGCGAAGCTTGGTTCAGTTTGATCATCGCCCTGATGGTGGTTCCACTTCAGGCGGTAATCGTGGCAATCCTGCAGACCTTCATGGCAATCGACAAGTGGTTGTTGACCATCCCTGGAAATGAGTATGGAGACATCCACCTCTCGGGCGAGTACCCAGCGGCTTGGATCGTACACAGCGCATTCGCAATGCCACTTGCAGTTTACATTTTCCGTAACTACATGATGACTCTGCCGATGGCTCTGATCGAGGCTGCCCGCATCGATGGCGCCAGCCACTTCCAGATTTTCTGGCGACTAATCATTCCAATGTCGGTTCCGGCTTTGGCATCGTTTGCAATCTTCCAGTTCCTCTGGGTTTGGAACGACTACTTCATCGCTTACCTTTTCGCCGGTAACCACACTGTGATGACCTATCAGATCCTTTCCATGCTGGGACAGCACGGAGAGGGTTGGCAGGTTGTTATGGCCGGAAGCCTAATCTCGATCATTGTTCCGCTGACCGTCTTCTTTGGACTACAGCGCTACTTTGTGCGTGGCCTAACCGCAGGTTCGGTCAAATAAATAAGCCTGGGCAAACCTTTCCTAGGAACGAATGGCGGTCACCTCTGGGTGACCGCCATTTCGCTTAGCCAAAGCAAACGGCGGTCTGCTGTTTTATGCTTGGAATCGAGTTCCTTGCTCTGCGCAAGCGAACAATTAATTTTCTAAGGGGTCATCCTTGCAGCCTAAATTCCAAAGTCGTGTGTTGCGTTGGCTTGCGGTTGCGGCGGCAGCGGCAACTTCGCTGGTCTTGTTGGCTGGAACTCCTGCCACGGCGGCACCAACAACCATTTCGATATTCGGAACCTTCCAAGGTGCCGTTGCTCAATCGCTTCAGGCCGAGCTCGACATCGCATTCCCTGCCAGCAGCGGTATCAAGGCGGTTTATACCCCGCTTAGCAACATGGAGGCGTCGATCAACCTAATGGTTAGCCGCAACCAAATGCCAAATATCGTGCTTTGGAACGAGCCATCGGCACTTTTGGCTTATAAAGGCAAGTTGGTTTCGCTTGGCAAACTCTTTGGATCTACCAAGTTGGCGCAAATCCAAAGCACTTTGGCTTCTGGTTGGGTTCCTAGCCTCAGTGTTGGCAGCTCCTTATTGGCTTTACCCATCGATGTAACGCCCCGCGACCTAGTCTTCTACAATCGCGATGCCTTCAGGGTGAACAAACTCCAAGCTCCGCGAAACGACGGCGAACTGATTGCACTGCAGAATCAAATAATTGCCCGAGGTCTTGGTTACCCGTGGTGCCTTGGGCTCGAGGCTGGCCCGGCGACCGGTGCTCCCGCTTTCAACTGGATCAAGGCCTATGCGCTCAAGCAACTTGGGCCAGCCCAGTTCAGCGACTGGCTTAGTGGCAAAATCAAATGGTCTTCGGCGCCGATTACTGCTGTGGGAAACCGCGTATCGGCAATGCTCAATGGTCCAAATCAGACGCTGGGTGGAGGAGCCGCAGCGGCCACTCGAAACTTTGCGCAGAGCACCGCGGCCGGCTTGTATGCCAACGGCAAGGTTGCCGGACAGTGTTTCATGATGCTTGGTAGCGTGGCTTCTACCAGCTACCTTCCGCCTACGGTGCAGAGCGAAATCGCTAACGGTAACTACACGCACCTCGGCGTATTTGAACTACCAACTCCAAACACCTACCAGCCATCGCAGTTGTTGGGTGGGGATTTCGCCAGCACTTTCCAAAACGATCCTGCAACCGCGAAGGTCATGGAATATTTGGTTGGGGACCAGTTCGGCTCAAAAGGTCTGATTAGCCACGGATTCTTCTATAGCGCTCACAAGAGCGTTCCGCTGACTCAGTACGGTGCCGGATTCCGCCGACAGATCGCCAGCATTATTCAGGGTAACGGCTCGATAGGTGTTGATCGTCAACTGGTTTCTAACGGTGCCAACACCAACCTGATTTGGAGCAACCTGACCGGGTGGTTCGCGGGTAAAACTAACATGTCCAAGGCATTTGCGGCAATCGATAACGGCTTCAAAAAGTAGCCTCCTGTTGCCAATCAACGACCTCGGCAAAACCCGGAACTGGGCGAGCAGTGCGGGCTTTGGGTATGATTTTAGGTAGTTAAAGCTTTGGCTCGCGGCCAACTATGTGCCCCCAAAACTTTGGCCCAAGACTTTAAATCCGTTAGGAACTTCCCCTTGACTCCAGCAGACCTATCTGCCGCCATTGTGCGCATCCTGAACGGCCTTCAGGAATCGGGCGCGCTGGGCGCTGGTCAGCTGCCAACCGAGGTTGTTATTGAACGCCCAAAGAACCGCGAACACGGTGACTGGGCTACTAACACCGCACTTCAGTTGGCAAAAAGCTTTGGCACCAACCCTCGTGCTCTGGCCGAACTTATGGCGGCCGAACTTGGACAGGTTCCAGGCGTTACCAAAGTTGACATTGCCGGGCCTGGATTTTTGAACATCACCTTGGATGCGGCTGCCGCCGGCGAGTTGGCCAAGCTGATTGTGGAGGCTGGCGAAAGCTACGGAAAGTCCAGCGAGCTAGCCGGTTCCAAGATTAACCTTGAGTTTGTATCTGCTAACCCAACCGGCCCGATGCACTTGGGCGGAGCCCGATGGGCCGCAGTAGGCGACAGCCTCGCCCGAGTCTTGGAGGCGCAAGGAGCAGCTGTTACCCGCGAGTACTACTTCAACGATCACGGCGCCCAGATCGACCGCTTTGCTCGCAGCCTTTTGGCTCGTGCCCGCGGGCTGGAGGCGCCCGAAGACGGCTACGGCGGAACCTACATCCAGGACATTGCCGACCGCGTAATGGCAGGAACCGCTCAGGATGTTCTGGCCCTGCCGGATGCAGAAGCCCAAGAGATTTTCCGAGCCGACGGCGTAGAGCTGATGTTCGGCGAGATTCGCACCAGCCTGCACGACTTTGGTGTGGACTTCGACGTTTACTTCCATGAGAACTCGCTTTACGAATCCGGAGCGGTCCAAAAGGCGATCGCTCGCCTAACCGAACTTGGTCACATGTTCGAGCAAGACGGCGCTCTTTGGCTGCGAACCACCACATTTGGCGATGACCGCGACCGCGTTGTGCTCAAGAGCGACGGCGACTACGCCTACATCGCTGGAGACATTGCTTATTACCTAGACAAGCGCGAACGCGGTTTCGAGCAGTGCATTTACCTCCTAGGCGCAGACCACCACGGTTACATTCAGCGCATGATGGCGCTCTGTGCCGCTTTTGGCGACCAGCCGGGCTTCAACCTAGAGATTCTGATTGGCCAGATGGTCAACCTGTTGCGCGATGGCGAACCGGTTCGAATGAGCAAGCGCGCCGGCACCGTGGTTACCATGGAAGACCTCGTGGATGCCGTCGGCACCGATGCCGCCCGCTACGCTCTGGCCCGTTCCAGCGCCAACTCGCAGTTGGACATCGACCTAGAGCAGCTTTCTAAGAAGACCAACGACAACCCGGTTTTCTATGTTCAATACGCTCAGGCTCGCACCCGTCAGGTGGCGAATAATGCCGCCTCGCTAGGTGTTGACCACAGCGAATTCTTGCCGGCGCTGCTTGATCACCCGACCGAGGGCGAGTTGCTAGCAAAGCTAAGCGAGCTGCCTCGTGTAGTGGCTCAGGCCGCGGAATACCGCGAGCCACACCGCGTTGCACGCTACCTAGAAGAAGTGGCGGGCTCCTACCATCGCTGGTACGACAACTGTCGAGTCACTCCGCTGAGCGGCGGGCCGGTGGAATCTGTTCACCGCACACGTCTGTGGCTAAACGACGCCGCGGGAACCGTGTTGCGCAACGGCCTGGCCTTGTTGGGCGTATCGGCTCCGGAGCGGATGTAACCCACATGGCGAGCAAACTGAGCGTGATCGCTCCAGAGTGGTTAAAGATCCCGGGGGACATCAATTCCATCGATGCCAAAGTTTGGCCTGCCAACGTAAAACGTGATTCCAACGGCGAGCTTCTGGTCGCCGGCGTTACCGTAGACGAATTGGCTAATCAGTTTGGCACCCCGCTTTATGTTTACGACCAAGACGACTTCCTGGAGCGTGCCCAGGGCATTAAGAATGCTCTCCAGGAGGCAGCTGCCCGCATCGGTACCACCGCCAAGGTTTACTACGCCAGCAAGGCCTTCCTCTGCACCGAAATCGTGACTTGGGTGGATCAGCTCGGTCTTTCCATCGATGTTGCCTCCGGCGGCGAATTGGCGGCCGCGCTGGCCGGCGGAATTGACCCTTCCCGAATCGGCCTGCACGGAAACAACAAGAGCCTCACCGAGATCGGTCGTGCTGTGGCAGCAGGCGTTGGCGCCATCGTGGTCGACTCCGAAATTGAAATCGAGCGCATTGCCAGCGTTGCCGGCGCACAGGACAAGGTTCAGGCGGTTAGGCTTCGAATCAACACGGGAGTGCACGCTAACACCCACGACTTCTTGGCTACCGCACGCGAAGACCAAAAGTTCGGCATCCCAATTGCCGACGCACCGGCCCTGGTGGCCAAGATTCGCGCCGACCGTCACCTCAAGTTCTTGGGATTGCACCAGCACGTGGGCAGTCAAATCTTTACCGCCGAAGGCTTTGTCGAAAGCACCCGCCGACTTATCGGATTGCACGCCCAGCTTTTGGCCGGGGGAGAGATCCCTGAACTTAACATCGGTGGCGGTTTTGGAATCAACTACAAGCCGGCCGACAACGCACCAGCGGTTTCAAAGGTGGCTTTTGCAATCACCGATGCGATTGCCTCGGAATGCCAAAAACTCGGCATCAA
>CAIYOE010000105.1 GCA_903927775.1 uncultured Micrococcales bacterium
GTTGGCCACGCGATTGTGGCAGCGCTGCTAGAACGAGCCAAAGAGCTCGGCATCAAACGAGTCTTTTGCCTTACCTTCGAGGTCAAGTTTTTTGAAAAGCACGGCTTCGAGGCCATCAGCGACATCCCGGTTGATCACGACACCTTCGAAGAAATGGTTCGATCCACCGACGACGGCGTTGCTGAGTTCCTTGACTTAGCTCGGGTGAAACAAAACACTCTGGGTAACACTCGAATGCTCAAACTTCTTTAGTTACCTAGTTACATTTGAAGTATGTCGGCACCAAGATTCAACCCAAAACCACCATCCAAGGCCCAGTTCTGGGCCCGCAGAATCATTGCGCTGATTGTGGTTGGCCTCGTGGTCTGGCTGGTTGTCTGGGTCATCTCGGCAGTCCTTGGGTTCTTTGGCGGTCTGTTTGGTTCAAAGCCTGCAAACCCCAGCTCCAGCCAAACTAGCCACTCGGCTTCAAGTGGCAAGCCAACCACCTGCCTTCCGGCTGGCATCCAAGTTCAAACTGTGATCGGCGATGGCTCACAGCCGCTGACTACTTTTGCTGCGGGAGTGAATCCAAAGCATTGGTTCACGATCACCAATACCAGCAGCAAGGATTGCTATTTCAACGTTGGGGCAATTGCCCAGCATGTTGTGATTACCAGTGGAGCTGAGACCATTTGGGATTCCGCCAACTGTAAAGACCAGGGCAAAAATATGCGGATCTTGCTAAAGGCCGGCGTAGCCCTCAACAGCTCACCGGCCACCTGGCCGCGAGTGCATTCCTCGGCAACGGGCTGCGATTCCACCCAAACTCCGGCTACCGGCGGTGGAGCCAGCTACCACATTCAATACACCGTGAATGGCGTGAAGGGCAACGACGTCCAGTTCATACTGAACTAGTTTTCGGTTCAGCTGGAACTTGAGCTGTCAGTTCAACTGGGGTTTCTGCTACCAGTTCAACCCCAGCGCAAGCGCGGCACGCAAATCGCCGACTTCGCTGTCTACGCTGCGAACAAACCCTAGGCGGTTTGCCTCAGACGCGCGCTGTTTGCCGTTGCTCACCTTGCGGATTTCACCGGCTAAAGATATCTCGCCGTATGCCACCAGATTATGAGCAATAGGTTTGTCTTGGATTGCGCTGGCGATTGCAAGAGCGATGGCTAGGTCGGTGGCTGGCTCGGTTAGTCGCACTCCGCCCACGGTTGAAACGTACACATCGTGTTCGCCCAGTCTTAGACCTGCTCGGCGCTCCAAGACCGCCAAAAGCATTGAGACTCGGCTGGAATCCACTCCGTTGGTCACGCGCCTGGGCTGCGGTGCGCCAGTCTTGACCACCAGCGCCTGAACCTCAGCAATGAGTGCTCGTCGGCCCTCCATGGCAACGGTCACGCAGGTACCCGAAACCGGGGTGGTGCCTCGACTCAAAAATAGCCCGCTGGGGTCTGGCACCTCGGCTATGCCTTCGCCGGTCATTTCAAAGCAACCCACTTCGTCGGTGGGACCGAATCGGTTTTTGAGACTGCGCACAAAACGCAGTGAAGTCTGGCGGTCGCCTTCAAAGTGACACACCACGTCGACCAAGTGTTCCAAAACTCTTGGGCCGGCGATACTGCCATCCTTGGTCACGTGACCAACCAAAATCACCGGGATGCCGCGCTCCTTGGCAACTGAAATCAGGCTGGCCGCTACCTCGCGAATCTGGCTAGGCATGCCGGCGGCGCCATCAATCTCGGCGCTGGCAATGGTCTGAACCGAGTCAACCAAAATCAGTTCCGGGTGCACTGCATCGATCTGCCCAAGCACGCTGCCCAAGTCGGTTTCTGTGGCCAAGTAAAGTTCCGCGGTAATCGCACCGGTGCGTTGCGCCCGCAACCGAATCTGCCCAACCGATTCCTCGCCGCTCACATAGAGCACGCGCGAGCCACCACGAGCTACCTTGGCTGCTACCTCTAACAGAAGGGTGCTCTTTCCCACGCCGGGTTCGCCACTGAGCAGAATAACTGCGCCCGA
>CAIYOE010000106.1 GCA_903927775.1 uncultured Micrococcales bacterium
GGCGGACAGCGGCTTCCGACAGACCAACCGCTTTGCCAATTTCCGCATAAGACTTGCGGCCATCATGTTGGAGTTGCTCGATTATCGACTTGCTAACTTCATCAAGTTGGCTGGTTTTTGTTCTGAGCACTCGCGACATACAACGATTTTGCCATAAAAAAAGGCCTTATACGAGCGAATCAATCGTTTACTTGCCATTTTGGTGCGTATTTGTTACCAAACCGAGCCTTTTTGCTTCGGATTCCGATCCCTGAATGTGTTTATTGAGGAAACTGGTTTTATCAACAACTCAATCGCTCTAAACAGCGAGGATTGAAGACCGTGACTCTAATGGATTCATGCAGTTGCTCTGGGTAGTTCCCTCTGTTGGATACGGAATATTCTTACTGGTGACTACCGGACAGTGGTTCGGCTTGGTTTTTGGCGGCCTGAGTCTATTTTCTACCGTGGTCTCCCTAGTCTCTAAAGACAGGAGGCCCGCAGTTTCCAAAGATCAGCCGGTGCACTTTGGCCCTGGTCGCATTGCGATCGGAAATAGAATCCTGCCAAGATGGGAGGCCCTCTGGAAAGCCGAATGGGCCGAGCAGGTTTACGCCGCGCTCGTTGCAAAGAATCACCGAACGCAGGCAAGACTTCGGGTAAGTGCCAAGCTGGCTGGTTCTCTGTCGGCCGATCACCGGCCCCCAGGTCAGCTTTGCTTGTGGCTCGGTTTTGCGGGAACCGATTCCGTCGAAGTAAACCTGTCGGAAGCCGGAGGGCACGGTATTTTGGTTGGACCAACCGGCTCTGGGAAAAGCCAGCTCCTGACATCGATGTTGGTTTCGGCCTGCCAGGGTTATTCCCCAGCTGCGCTCCGACTCGCTCTAGTGGATTTCAAAGGTGGTTCCGCCTTGTGCGGCTTTGCAGGCACCGGCTGGAACTATGGATTCGAGACCGATCTTAGTGAGTCTGCTCAGGAACTGGTCGCTCGCATTAGGCGAGAGTTACGTGATCGGCAAGTGTTGCTGGCCGCTCACCAAGCCGCCCGCATCCAGGATTTGCCCGAACTCTCCAGGCCACCCGTGCTGTTGTTGGTTATCGATGAACTTCAGGCAGTTTTGCAGATTTCCGAAATCCAAAACTCACTCGAGGACATTGCAGCCCGTGGGCGCTCGCTCGGTGTTCACCTGCTGGCTACCACCCAGTCCCTACAGGGAATTTCGAGGTCTTTGCTGGTGAACTTGGGTTTCAGGATTGCCATTGGTAAACCAGACCCGATTGACCTTGCGCAGTTGGGTATTTCAAGGCAACCTGAGCAGCCACTAGGCGATCCAAAGTTGGATACCGCTTGGATTATGGCGCGGTATTCCTCGCCGAACGAAATTGGAAGTTTTCTGTTTCCGGCCGGGGGTGCTGTGTCTCAAAACTTGACTAAATATCTTTTTTCGACAGAAAGCAAAACAAAAGATTACTCAAATGAGGTTTTTGATACTGATTTCGTGGAAAAGCCACTAAAAAACTTCGATTTCAGTTTTGGATTCTAAAAAGCACTGGGGATTACTGCAGTAATTGGCTAAACCAAAGGGGTTTTTGTGGCAGTATTTTGTTTTGAACGCGAAAGCGGACATTCCAGTTCTGGTTGGGTCATTTTGGCCCTGACTTAAGGAGTCGGCACAATGACTAACTCTCAAGATCCAATCCTTCGCGACCTAATGCGTTTGGCCAAGGCGCCAGTGACCCGCCGAACTGTTCTTGCAGGCGCGGGCATGTCTGCCGCTGCCGTAACCTTGGCGGCCTGTTCCCCGGGCGGTGCCAAGCACCTAAGCCCGGTGAAAGACCTTTCTTCTTCTCAGCACGTGGTCACCTGGGATGACTGGCCCTACTACATGGATGACAGCGACAACCCACAGTCTCCGACAATCAAGGGATTCCAAGCCGCCAGCGGCATCAAGGTGGTTTACAACACCAACGTCGACGACAACAACAGCTACTACGCACGCATTAAGAATCAACTTGGCCAGGGTAAGGACACCGGTGCCGACACCATGTGTCTAACCGACTGGATGGCAGCCCGACTAATCAATAGCGGTCTCGTTCAGGATTTCAACTACAAGTTGCTGCCAAACGTTACCAAGAATCTCGATCCCTACTACAAGGGCGCCGCTTGGTCCTACGACCCGGACCGCAAGGCATCGCTGCCCTGGAAGGGCATAATCGCGGGCATCGGCTACCACAAAGAAAACTATAAAAAGGTAACCGGTCAAGACGCACCGACCTCTGTAGCGGATCTTTTCACCAACCCAGCTCTAAAAGGAAAGGTTGTCGTGCTTAGCGAGATGCGCGACACCATCGGTGTAATGATGATGGCCGACGGCATCGACATTTCGTCTTTCACCGCGGATGATTTCCACAACACGCTCGACAAGTTCACGAGCTATGTCAAGAGTGGGCAGGTTCGTGGCATCAAGGGAAACAGCTATGTCGATGACCTAAAGAACGGCGACGCAGTGGCTGGAATCGTCTGGGCGGGCGACATCGTGAGCACGAACAACGAACTCGGCAAAGACATTCTTGGGGTGGTTCTTCCGGACTCGGGCAGCACCTACGCCTGCGATAACTTCCTAATACCAATGGGTTCCCAGCACGCTGCCAACGCCGAAGCACTCATCAACTACTACTACGAACCAGAAGTAGCAGCCATGCTGGCCCTCGGAGGGGTTTTCTACGTTCCTCCGGTGAAGGCAGATTTGGTCAAGCCTCTGGTGGCTGCCAAAAATTCTGCTTTGGCATCGAACGAATTGATTTTCCCTACCGACCTGAGCAAGTTCCACCAGTTCCGTCCGTTGTCAGCAAAAGAAGACAACGAGTTCAGCAAGGCATGGTCAGACGCAGCGAATGGAGTTGTTTAGTTGGCAAAAGAGTTCGTCCCCGCGGGAGCAGATCTAGAACTTAGAGGCATTCGCAAGGAGTTTCCCGGCTTTACGGCCATAGAAAACCTAGACCTTCAGATCCCGGCAGGCGAGTTCTTTGCACTGCTTGGCCCGTCTGGTTGCGGTAAGACCACCACACTCCGAATCATTGCCGGACTTGAGGAGCCCACCTCTGGCCAAGTGATGTTAGGTGGCCAGGACGTTACCTTTACCAAACCTCACGAGCGCCCGGTGAACACCGTTTTCCAGAGCTACGCGTTGTTCCCTCACATGTCGATTCTCGAGAACGTGGCCTTCGGTCTTCGTCGTCGCAAAATCGAAAACCCAATACCCAAGGCCATGGATGCCCTCAACCTGGTTGAGCTTGGCTATGCGGCGGAGCGTCGCCCACAGCAGCTGTCGGGTGGTCAGCAGCAGCGCGTTGCCTTGGCCCGCGCTCTGGTTAACAGACCATCGCTACTCTTGCTAGACGAGCCACTTGGAGCCCTTGACCTCAAGTTGCGTCGCCAGATGCAGATCGAGCTCAAGGCTATCCAGATGGAAGTTGGACTTACCTTCTTGCACGTGACTCACGACCAAGAAGAAGCGATGGACATGGCAGACACTGTGGCTGTGATGCATAAGGGTCGTATCGAGCAGATGGGTGCACCCGAGGCGCTTTACGAGCGCCCGAAAACCGCATTCGTGGCCAAGTTCCTCGGTCAGTCCAACATCTTTGTTGGTCAGGCCGTTGAATCGTCGGCGAATTCGCTGGCGATCGAAATCGCGGGCACGAAGTTGAGCGTTCCCAAGCACCGCGCCGAGAAGCAATCCGGAAAGATTGCACTGGGTGTGAGACCAGAAAAGGCATTTTTCCACCACGAGGCACCCGCCACAAGCCCCGACTTGAACATTCTCGGACCGGGTGAGATCAAGGACATCCGCTTCACCGGCGTTAGCAATCAGTACCTGATAGAGATTCCAAACGTGGGCGACCTGATTGTCTTTGCTCAAAACGTGGGCATGAGCCCTGTGGCTGAACTCGGCCAGCAAGTTTGGGTGTCTTTCAAAGTAGAGCACACCTTTGGTTTGTCGGACTTGCCTGCCGGCGACGAGGACTAGTCATGGCATTCGCTGCTTTCTCATCGAATAAGCCGGCGCCAAACGCCGCCCCTATGAAGTCGGGCAAAATTGTCTTGGCTCTGCTTCTTCCGGGTCTGCTCTACCTGGCAATGTTCTTTATGGTTCCGTTGGCATCCTTGTTGGTTACGTCTCTCGAATCTCCAGATCCGTCAGGAGCAATCGGACAGTACGTCTACGCGGTTGATTTCAGCAGTTACGGAAACGTGATCAGCAGGTACTTCCCCCAAATCCTGCGCTCGTTCGGTTACGCGTTCGCCGCCACATTCTTTGCGTTAGTCATCAGCTACCCGCTGGCCTACTTCATCGGTGTTCGCCTGCGCACCCGACCACTTATCCAGAAGCTAACCCTCACTCTGGTGATCGCTCCCTTCTTTATCTCATTCCTGCTTCGAACCATCGCCTGGAAGCAAATCTTGAGCGATAACTCGCCGACCCTAACGTTTCTAAGAAGCATCCATCTTTTGGGCGATAATCAGTTCTTTTTGGGAACTCCATTTGCCGTAATTTGGGGTTTGACCTACAACTTCATCCCGTTCATGACGCTGCCTCTTTACACCTCGCTGGAGCGTCTGGATCTGCGTTATCTAGAGGCCGCCGGAGATCTCTATGCCAACCCGGCACAGGTTTTCCGCAAAATAACTCTGCCGCTAACCATGCCCGGTGTTATCAGCGGAACTCTTCTCACCTTTATCCCAATCACTGGTGACTACGTGAATGCCAGTCGGGACTTCTTGGGCTCGTCGCAAACATCGATGATTGGAAACATGGTTCAGGCGGACTTCCTGCAAAACAGTGACTATCCGTCGGCTTCCGCTTTGTCGGCCATTTTGATGGGTGTCATTTTGCTCCTTGTTACCGTTTACGTTCGGAGAACCGGAACGGAGGACCTCCTATGAAAAAGCTTCGACTTGGTCGCAGGATCCTTCCGCTCTATTCGCTTTTGGCGCTGGTCTACTTACTGATTCCTATCGCCTACACGATCGCTTTTTCATTCAATAATTCCAAGGGGCGAACTAACACGACCTGGCAGGGTTTCACCTTTAGTAAGTGGGGAGATGTCTGCAACCAAGCGGGAATTTGCGAGGCGTTTGGCAACTCGCTCTTTATTGGAGCGGTTTCAACCCTCGTGGCCACCGTCCTAGGAACCGCCATTGCAATCGCTCTAGTTCGCTACCGCTTCAAGTTCCGCAGCCTGGTAAGCCTTTCACTGTTCCTACCTATGGCAACCCCCGAAGTTGTAATGGGTGCCGGTTTGGCCGCACTGTTCTTCAACCTGGGAGCAGAGCAAGGTTTCGCAACTATCATCATCTCGCACGTCATGTTTTGCCTGAGTTTTGTTGTTGTAACGGTAAAGGCACGAGTTCAGACTCTGGATCCGGTTTTAGAAGAGGCCGGTCGAGACCTCTACGCCAACCCGGCCCAGGTGTTTTGGCGAATCACTTTCCCGCTTTTGCTTCCGGGAATCGTGTCCGCTGCGTTGTTGTCTTTTGCTCTCAGCTTCGATGATTTCATCATCACCTACTTCAACGCCGGCCCGGTCACCACGTTCCCGCTACTTATTTATGTGGCCGCATCAAAGGGTGTTCCCGCCGAGACAAATGTCATCGCAAGTGGTGTTTTCCTGCTCGCAATTTTCACCGTGATCGGTACCCAGATTGCTTCGAACGCCCGTGCCAGGCGCCATGCCAAGTTCAACTAATTCTTAGGTAAAAAGAAACCCCCGAGGCGATTGTGCCTCGGGGATTTCTTTTGCGGATTTACAGGGCCGCTAGGCCGGCCTCTAGAACGTCTAGGGCGTCGTTGAGTAGTTCATCGCTGATTACCAACGGCGGCAAGAAACGAATCACGTTGTAGTGCGTTCCAGCGTTCAAAACCAGTACGCCGTTCTGGTGGCAATGCGCCACAAGCTTGTCTACTGCAGTCTTGTTTGGGTTACGGGTTCCCGCTTCTACGAACTCGATTGCTACCATGGCGCCACGGCCTCGGACCTCGCCGATTACCGGGTACTTTGTTGCAAGTTCGGCAAGGCGCGTCTTTAGGGTTTTCTCGATTCGCTGAGCGTTCTCGAGCACACCTCCGGCCTCAATCTGCTTCAAGACTGAGACCGCGGCTGCTGCTGAAACCGGGTTTCCGCCAAAGGTTCCACCGATTCCACCAGGGTGGGAGGCGTCCATGATGTCTGCTCGACCGGTTACTGCCGAGAGCACCATCCCGCCGGCGATTCCCTTGGCGATGGTAACTAAATCCGGTACGAAAGTAGGTTCGTATTCGCTTGCGAACCACTGTCCGGTTCGGGCGATACCAGCCTGTACTTCGTCTGCAATAACAACAATGCCGTTGGCCTTAGCCCAATTTGCAAGCTCGGTGAGGAATCCAGGAGCTGGAACAATAAATCCGCCCTCGCCCTGGATCGGTTCAATCACAATGGCAGCAAGGTTTTCGGCTCCGATTCGCTTGTCCATGTAGTTGATTGCGCGCGCGGCAGCCTCAGGGCCGGTTAGGCCCTCTGGGTCGCGGAAAGGGTACGACATTGGCACGTGGGTCACTCCCGGCGCGAATGGTCCGAACCCGGAACCGTAAGGCATGGCCTTGAAGTTCATTGCCATGGTCAGGTTGGTTCGGCCGTGGTAACCGTGATCGAAAACCGCGATTTCTCCACGCTTCGTGAACTTGCGAGCAAGTTTTACCGCGTTTTCTACGGCCTCGGAACCGGAGTTGAAAAGCGCCGAACGCTTCTCGAAGTCACCCGGAGTGTGCTTGTTCAAAAGTTCGCAAACCTCCACGTACTGCTCGTAGGGGGTCACGGTAAAGAGTGTGTGGGTAAGTTGACCCACCTGGTGCGAGACAGCATCGATGACGCCCTGGTTGGTGTGGCCGATAGAGACCACACCGATGCCCGAACCTAGGTCGATGAAGTGGTTGCCGTCGACGTCTACCACGATGGCGCCGTTGGCCTTCTCGATGTAGATCGGAAGTGCTGCGCCGACGCCGTGCGAGACTGCCTTTAGGCGTCTGGCCTGCAGTTCCTTTGACTTTGGACCCGGGATTGCGGAGACAATTTTTCGCTCTTGCGCGATGCTGAACTCAACCATGTTTTTAATCCTAAGACTCGGGGGGTAAAGCGGGCTCACTGCTCAGAAAGTTTCTTCAGTGTTTCAGTGGAATACAACCATTTGGTTGCAAATAATGTTCCAAACGCCAATAGCGATTAGCAGCTGCAAAAAAGAGGGCAATGGCGCATGTGCCTAATGGCAAGATTGAGGCATGCGTCGTGTGATTATCTTGGGTTCCACTGGATCTATCGGAACTCAAGCTTTAGAAGTTATTTCTGCGAATCCTGAGCGGTTTCAGGTAGTTGGCTTGGCGGCGGGCAGCAATGCTGACCTTCTAGAGAGGCAGAGAGTGGCATTTGGCGTTGCGCCTGAAAAGGCTGTCTTGGGAGCCACGGCCGCCACTCGCTTGGTTCAAGAAACCGACGCCGAGGTTGTTGTAAACGGCATCACGGGTTCTATTGGTTTGGCGCCGACTTTGGCCACTTTGCAGACTGGCAAGACGCTGGCACTAGCGAACAAAGAGTCTCTCATTGTGGGCGGCAAGTTGGTGACCGAGGCATCCGCTCCGGGGCAGATCGTGCCGGTAGATAGCGAGCACTCGGCTTTGGCCCAGTGTTTACTCGGCGGCGCTTCGCAAGAAGTGAGAAAACTTATTCTGACCGCATCCGGAGGCCCGTTCCGCGGCTGGAGCCGCGAGCAAATGGAATCGGTGACTCCGCAACAGGCTTTGGCGCATCCAACCTGGGTAATGGGAAAGGTGGTCACGACCAACTCTGCCACCATGGTTAACAAGGGTCTCGAAGTTATCGAGGCTCACCTCCTGTTCGGTATCCCATTCGATCGCATCGAGGTCACAGTCCATCCCCAGAGCGTGGTGCATTCCATGGTGGAATTCATCGATGGTTCGGTCTTGGCTCAATGTTCACCTCCCAGCATGAAGATTCCTATTGCATTGGGCATGAGCTGGCCCGAAAGACTTGCCGATGTTGCTCCGGCATGCGATTGGACCAGGGCGGCCAATTGGACTTTTGAGCCACTTAACGAAACCGTTTTCAAATCGGTGGCCTTGGCGCGTCAGGTTGGAAACGCCGGACTCACTTATCCAGCGGTTTACAACGCGGCCAATGAGCAAGCGGTCGAGGCCTTCCACCAAGGGAAAATTGGCTTCAACCAGATTGTTGATTTAGTAGAACGAGTGGTTGCCTCTCATGAGGCGCCAACCGAGCTCACATTAGAGAACGTGCTTGCAGCCGAAAAGTGGGCACGTGACAGAGCCGATGGAGTGATGGCTAAGGCCTGTTAACTTCGGTTGTTCGCACATGGCTCAAAGTTCGAGCCCAAATTGTTGGTGGCGTGACTTAGATTTGAACCGTGAATAACGCATTTGCCTACGTCCTCGGTGTCCTCTTTGTCCTACTCGGCATTGCAGTATCAATCGGACTGCACGAGGTCGGCCACATGGTGCCGGCCAAGCTTTTTGGTGCCCGAGTGACCAAGTACATGATTGGCTTTGGCCCCACCATTTTCAGTCGCAAGCGTGGCGAAACCGAATACGGCATCAAGGCAATCCCGCTGGGCGGCTACATCGCTATCAGTGGAATGTTTCCGCCGGAAAAGCCGGGCCGTAAACTCAACTGGTTCACCAGGTGGGTTCGCGATGCCAGGATCAACCAGCAAACAATAGACGGCATCTACGACGAAAACCGCGCCTTTTATCGGCTGCCCATCTACCAGCGTGTCATAGTCATGCTGGGTGGCCCAACCATGAATCTTTTCCTCGGTATCGTTTTTGCGGCGGTAACTCTAAGCGGCATCGGTGTAAACCAGACCAGCAACAAAATCGATGTGGTTTTCGACTGCGCCACCTCTTATAGTCAGACCACCAAGTGCAACGCGGGCGATCCGGCTGGTCCTGCTAAGCAGGCAGGAATACATGCCGGAGACCGCATTGTGGCAGTCAATGGCAAGTCGGTGGGTAACTGGCAACCGGTTGCAGACGCACTGGCAAAGGGGGGAACCACGACTCTGAGGCTCAAAGTCCAGCGCGGAAACCAGGTGTTGGCAATTAATGTCGCTCCAGTTCTGGCAAGGCGCGCTGTTATAGATGCCTCGGGTCAAAAATACGTAACAGATCCAAAAGGAAACGTGGTCTACAAGGCCAAGCCTGTGCTAGCACTGCAGCTGGCTACCGAGCGCAGCCCGCTCGGCCTGGACAAGACCTTCGAGTTTTCAGGTAAGGCCCTCGGTCAAACCGCAGGCATGATCTGGGATCTGCCCAACCAGCTAACCAAGTTGACAGCCACTTTGTTCGGCGGCGGAACCAGGTCGGTCAGCGGCCCTGTGTCTATCGTCGGCATTTCTGACATCGCAGGCAACGTTGCACAGAGCAACGACTACGACCTAGCCGGAAAGCTAAGCACCGGTTTCCTAATGCTTGCCAGCCTGAACTTTGCCTTGTTTGTGTTCAACCTAGTGCCACTTCTTCCGCTCGATGGCGGCCATGTTCTCAACGCTCTAATCGAAGGCGTGAAGCGCGGTTCCTACAAGCTTTTCAAGAGAGCCGACCCGGGGCCTCTTGACACGGCAATGTTTGTGCCTCTCATGACAGCCATGTGGGGAATACTCATGGTCATTAGCCTGATTGTAATTGCAGCAGACTTTGTTCGTCCCGTCAGTCTCTTCTGACCATTTTGGGTAGGCTAAACCCGCAACTGCAACAGAAAGCGAGCCGTCCGTGCCTGCAGTAAATCTCGGTGCGATCAAGATGCCACCTCCGGTCTTGGCCCCACGTAAGCTAACCCGTCAGATCATGGTTGGCAAGGTTCCGGTAGGCGGTGGTGCCCCAATCAGCGTGCAGTCCATGACCACCACGCCCACTACCAACATCAACGCCACCCTGCAGCAAATTGCGGAGCTCACCGCGTCCGGTTGCGACATTGTTCGAGTCGCTTGCCCGAGCCAAGACGACGCCGATGTCTTGCACATTATCGCTCGTAAGTCGCAGATTCCTGTTATTGCAGACATTCACTTTCAGCCAAAATATGTTTTCCAGGCCATCGATGCCGGTTGTGGTGCGGTGCGTGTAAACCCGGGTAACATCCGACAGTTCGACAACCAGGTTGGCGCTATCGCCAAGGCGGCAAAGGCTGCCGGCGTCTCTATCCGTATCGGTGTAAACGCGGGTTCGCTAGACCCTCGCCTTTTGCAAAAATACGGCAAGGCAACCCCCGAGGCTCTAGTAGAGAGCGCCGTTTGGGAAGCCAGCCTGTTCGAAGAACACGATTTCCACGACTTCAAAATCTCGGTGAAGCACAACGACCCAGTGGTCATGGTGCGTGCCTACGAGCTGCTCTCGGAGCGCGGCGACTGGCCGCTTCACCTCGGCGTGACCGAGGCAGGTCCAGAGTTCCAGGGAACCATCAAGAGTTCGGTTGCGTTCGGTGCATTGCTTTCCAAGGGCATCGGAGACACCATCCGCGTTTCTCTGAGTGCCCCGCCGGCTCAGGAGATCAAGGTTGGCTCGCAGATTCTGGAGTCTCTCAACCTGCGACCTCGCAAACTTGAGATCGTGAGCTGCCCAAGCTGTGGTCGTGCGCAGGTAGATGTTTACAAACTTGCCAACGATGTAACCGCCGGACTCGAAAAAATGACTGTCCCGTTGCGTGTAGCTGTTATGGGTTGTGTGGTGAACGGTCCGGGCGAAGCCCGCGAAGCAGACTTGGGTGTTGCATCTGGTAACGGCAAGGGGCAGATTTTTGTAAAGGGTGAGGTCATCAAGACCGTACCCGAGGAAGACATTGTTGCCACGCTAATCGAGGAAGCTAACCGATTGGCAGCCACCATGGATCCAGCGCTAGTAGGCAGCCCTACCGTGATGGTGGCCCAGAAAGACTAGCCATCGGCAGCTCGCCCTCGGGCGAGTAGCGGGCGGGTATTCTTGAAGGCATGCCTACAAGACTCTCTTCTCTGTTCCTGCGTACCCTTCGCGAAGACCCAGCCGAGGCTGAGGTAGCTAGCCACAAGCTTTTGCTTCGTGCAGGCTACATTCGCCGCGCCGCACCGGGCGTTTACACCTGGTTGCCACTTGGTCTGTTAGTGAAAGCCAAAATCGAGAAGGTAGTGCGCGAGGAGATGGCGAATGCCGGTGCTCAAGAGGTCTTTTTCCCTGCGCTATTGCCACGTGAGCCATTCGAGGCCACCAACCGCTGGACCGAATACGGCGACAATCTGTTCCGCCTACAGGACCGGAAAAAGGCCGACTATCTGCTGGCTCCAACCCACGAGGAAATGTTCACGCTTTTGGTGAAAGACCTCTACAGCAGCTACAAAGATCTTCCGGTTGCCCTGTACCAGATTCAAAACAAATACCGCGATGAGGCTCGTCCTCGCGCCGGCTTGCTGCGTGGCCGAGAGTTCGTAATGAAAGACGCGTATAGTTTCGACCTAACCGATGAGGGTCTGGCTAAGGCGTATCAGGCGCAACGCGATGCCTACGAGCGTATTTTTACTCGCCTGGGTGTGGAATACGTAATCGTGAAAGCAGACGCCGGTGCAATGGGCGGAAGCGCCTCCGAGGAATTCCTTTCGCCTTCGCCGATTGGCGAGGACACCTTTGTTCGTTCTCCGGGAGGTTACGCTGCCAACGTAGAGGCAGTCAAAACGGTTGCACCAGCTCCGCAGAGCATCGATGGCCTTACCGCCGCAGTGGTTCACCACACTCCGAACACCGCCACCATTTCATCGCTGGTTGATTTGGCCAACGCACAGGTGGCTCGCGCTGATCGCGCTTGGAACGGGGCAGACACCCTAAAGAACGTTGTTTTGGCGCTCACCTCACCAACTGGTAAGCGAGAGCTTGTAGTGGTCGGTTTGCCTGGCGACCGCGAGGTTGACGCCAAGCGAGCCGAGGCCGCGTTTAGCCCAAACGAGGTCGAACCAGCCAACGAGAGCGACTTTGCAAAGCACCCGCAGTTGGTCAAGGGCTACATCGGCCCTGTGAGCATCGATGCGAACGGTGCCGCCACCGCTGTTTTGGGCACCGAGTCGACCAGCGGAATCCGCTATCTGCTAGACCCACGTGTGGTGAACGGCACCAGCTGGATTTCGGGTGCGAATACTGCCGATCACCACGTTTTCAACCTGGTGAAGGGGCGCGACTTTGATGCCGACGGCCTAGCCGACATCGCAGAAGTGCGCGCGGGAGACGAAGCCCCAGACGGCTCCGGACCGCTTGAACTGGCCCGCGGAATCGAAATCGGGCACGTGTTCCAGCTGGGTCGCAAATACGCCGAAGCGTTGGATCTCAGGGTGCTAGACGAAAATGGCAAGTTGGTAACTGTGACCATGGGTTCCTACGGAATCGGCGTCACCCGCATGATCGCAGTTCTAGCCGAGGCTAACCACGACGAGAAGGGTTTGATTTGGCCAGCAGCCGTTAGCCCGTTCGACGTTTACATCGTTGCCGCCGGAAAAGACGACGAGGTCTACGAAGCGGCAGAGAAGCTGGCTGCCGAGTTCGAGTCCCTTGGTAAGACCGTGTTGCTTGATGACCGCCAAAAGGTTAGCCCGGGCGTCAAGTTTGGTGATGCCGAACTCATCGGCGTGCCAAATGTGGTAATCGTGGGCAAAGGGCTGGCCGAAGGCCAGGTTGACCTGTGGAACCGCAGCTCTGGCGAGCGTCGTTCGGTGGCGGTAGACTCGGTGGTATCAGAACTTAATAACGGTTAGGAGTGGCCCATGGATATCGACCTGAGGCTGTTAAAGCAAGTAGAAACCGACCGTGACATCTCGTTCCGCGAGCTTGTCGAAATCATCGAGGCTGCGGTTGTGGCGGCGTACCACAAAAACGTTGGTAACCACGACGCAGCTCGCGCCGTGCTAGACCAAAAAACCGGCAAAATCAGCATCTTCGTTCCGGTTTTAGACGAGGACGGCCAGCCAACCTCCGAAGAAACCGATGTAACCCCAGAGAACTTTGGTCGCATCGCAGCCTACTCTGCCAAGCAGGTTATTGCTCAGCGTCTGCGTGAAATCAACGATGAAGTGCTCTTCGGTGAGTTCTCTGGAAAAGAAGAAGACATTGTCACCGGTGTGATCGAACAAGGCCCAAAGCCTTACCTGGTTTACGTGAACCTGGGCACGGTAGAAGCCATGCTTCCGGATAGCGAGCAGGTTCCGGGCGAGGACTACAGCCACGGTAAGCGCATGCGTTTTTACGTTACCAAGGTGGCTCGCGCCACCCGCGGCGGAACTCAGGTGACTGTTTCGCGTAGCCACCCATCGCTGGTTCGCAAGCTTTTTGCGTTCGAAGTTCCTGAAATTGCCAACGGCGACGTGGAAATCGTGCAGATCGCCCGCGAGGCCGGTCACCGCACCAAGTTGGCAGTTCGTGCCAGCAAGCCAGGCATCAATGCCAAGGGTTCCTGCATCGGCGAGCTGGGGCAGCGCGTTCGCGCCGTTTCGGCTGAGTTGAACGAGGAAAAGATCGACATTGTCGATTACTCCGAGGACCTTCCAGAATTCGTGGCTCACGCACTTTCTCCGGCCAAGGTAAGCAGCAGTTACATGCTAGATGCCGCCACCAAGCACGTGCGCGCTTTGGTACCAGACTTCCAGTTGTCTCTGGCAATCGGCAAGGAAGGCCAAAACGTTCGTTTGGCGGCGCGTTTGACCGGAGCGAAAATCGACGTTCAGCCTGACAGCATCCTGGAGGGCTAGTCCTTTTTGGGGGCAGGGCTTAGAATGGAACCTGTTAGAACCTGCGTTGGCTGTCGCCAGCGCGCCAATCCCAGCGATTTACTTCGGGTGATTGTGCTGAACGGAACCGTTGAACCGGACCCAAAAGCCCAAAAACCAGGGCGTGGTGCGTGGCTTCACCCCAACTCGGCGTGTCTCAAACTAGCTATAGATCGCAAGGCTTTCGGCCGCGCGTTCAGATTTGCTGGTGCGATTCAGGTCACAGCACTTACAAAATACGTAGAACAGGCAGAAACGATGTTGGCAACAAAATGAGTAACTCGAAATGAGTAACCAACTGCTTTAACAGCCTGCCCTGTCTGGGGTAGGTTCCAGACAGGAGAACAAAACAAGTGGCATTACCACGCGTATACGACATAGCCAAAGAACTTGGAATTGATACCAAGGATGCTTTGTCCAAGTTGGAACAACTCGGCGAGTACGTTAAATCCGGCTCGTCTACAATCACCCCACCAGTAGCTAAGAAGCTACGCGATGCCTTCCCGGCTCAGGCTGCGGCGGCAAAGGCAGCCCCAGCGGCTGCTCCAGCAGTCCCAGCCACTGCTGCGCCAGCCCCGGCAACTCCAGCGGCATCCCCTGCACCGGCGGCGGCAGCCTCTGCTGCAGCACCTACTTCGGCTGCTCCAACCCCAGGTTTCAAGGCTCCGGCAGCTCCGGCTGCTCCAGCTGCGCCTGCCGCGGCAGCTCCTTCGGCTTCGGCAACTCCGGGTTCGGTACCTGCAGCCCCGGCAACCCCAGCAGCGGCAACCCCGGCTGCGGCAACCCCATCGGCTCCGGCAGCACCTGCGCCGGGAGGTTCATCTGGAATCCCACGCCCGGGAAACAATCCTTTTGCTTCGGCCCAGGGCATGGGTATTCCACGTCCGATTTCACGTCCGGGTAACAACCCATTCGCTCCAAGTCAGGGAATGGGTCGTCCGGGTCAAGGTCGTCCAGGTGCTGGCGGACCAGGTCGTCCGGCAGGCGCCGGTGGCCCAGGTCGCCCAGGTGCCGGCGGTCCTCGTCCGGCAGGTGCGGGCGGTCCGGGTCGTCCAGCAGGTGCTGGCGGTCCGCGCCCAGGTTTCACCCCGGGTTCACCTCGTCCAGGTTTCGGTGGCGGCGCAGCTGGCGGTGCAGGAGCACCTGCAGCCGGTGGCTTTGCGCGCCCAGCCGGTGGCGGTGGCCCAGCAGGCCGCGGTCGCGGAAACTCTGCCGGTACCGCAGGTGCCTTTGGTAAGGGCGGATCTCGCGGAGCCAGCAAGGCTCGCAAGAGCAAGCGCGCGAAACGCGAAGAATTCGAACAGCGGAGCAACGCTCCTAGCCTCGGTGGGGCAATGGTTCCACGCGGCGACGGCACCACGGTGCTGCGCTTACGTCGCGGATCGTCTATTCAGGACTTTGCCGACAAGATTGATGCCAATGCAGGACAGCTGATCACCGTGCTGTTCCACCTCGGTCAAATGACTACGGCAACCCAGTCGCTAGACGAAGAAACCTTCCAGATTCTTGGCGAGGAGCTCGGCTACAAGATTGAGGTTGTTTCGCCAGAAGACGAAGAGCGCGAGCTATTCGAAGGCTTTGGTCTGGACATCAGCACCGAGTTCGACGAAGACGACGAAGACCTCCAGCCTCGCCCTCCAGTTGTTACCGTTATGGGTCACGTTGACCACGGTAAGACTCGCTTGCTAGACGTGATCCGCAAGGCAAATGTCATGGCTGGCGAGGCCGGCGGTATTACCCAGCACATCGGTGCCTACCAGGTACACGTTGAGCACGAAGGTGTCGACCGCGCCATTACCTTTATCGACACCCCGGGTCACGAGGCCTTCACGGCCATGCGTGCTCGTGGTGCTCAGGTTACCGACCTTGCAATCCTCGTGGTTGCAGCCGACGACGGCGTAATGCCTCAGACGATCGAAGCGCTAAACCACGCTCAGTCGGCTGGTGTGCCAATCGTTGTCGCTGTCAACAAGGTTGATAAAGAAGGTGCAAACCCTGCCAAGATTCGCCAGCAGCTAACCGAGTTCAACCTGGTTGCCGAGGAGTACGGTGGCGATGTCATGTTCGTAGACGTTTCGGCGCTTACCGGCAAGGGCATCCCAGAGCTTCTAGACGCAGTTCTGCTAACCGCAGATGCCGCTCTAGACCTACGTGCCAACCCAGACAAGGACGCCCGCGGTGTTGCCATCGAAGCCAACCTAGACAAGGGTCGCGGATCGGTTGCAACCGTTCTGGTTCAGTCGGGAACTCTGGAGGTAGGAGACCCGATTGTCGCCGGTGCCGCTCACGGTCGTGTGCGTGCCATGTTCGACGAAAACGGTGTTCCTGTACTCAAGGCCTACCCAAGCCGCCCGGTTCAGGTTCTTGGTCTTCAGTCGGTGCCTCGCGCCGGCGACACCTTTGTGGTGGCAGAAGACGAGCGCCAGGCCCGCCAGATCGCTGAAAAGCGTGAGGCAGCCGACCGTAACGCTCTGTTGGCTAAGACCCGCAAGCGCATCAGCCTCGAGGACTTCACCAAGGCCCTCGAAGACGGCAAGGTCGAGAGCCTTAACCTCATCATCAAGGGTGACGTTTCGGGTGCTGTTGAAGCCCTCGAAGATTCGTTACTCAAGATTGAGGTCGACGACTCGGTACAGCTACGTATCATCCACCGTGGCGTTGGCGCTATCACCGAGAGCGACATCAACCTCGCAACCGTGGACAACGCCATCATCATCGGCTTTAACGTTCGCCCAGATAACAAGGCCCGCGAGCGTGCCGACCGCGAGGGCGTCGACGTACGCTTCTACTCGGTCATCTATGCGGCACTCGAGGATATTGAGCAGGCGCTTAAGGGCATGCTCAAGCCTGAGTACGAAGAGGTCGAGACCGGTACCGCC
>CAIYOE010000107.1 GCA_903927775.1 uncultured Micrococcales bacterium
CAACCTGTTAGTGCGGTTGCAGTCCAATAGGATTGCAACCGCACTTCTCTTTAACGAAACAAACCTTTGAGGGGCCAGGATTTTGGACACCGAACAATTAACCGCTTTCGGAAACATTCTGACTTGGGTAACCCTGCTGATTCTGGGGGCGTGCTTTGGCTCTTTCGCCACGGTACTGGAGTCCCGAGTCCCCGATGGGAAGTCGATCGTTAGCCCTGGATCTCAGTGCCCAAACTGTCACCGCGAACTCCGCTGGAACGAGAACATCCCCATCGTTGGCTATTTTCTCCTGGGTGGAAAATGCAAAGGCTGCGGGCTAAAAATCAGCAGTAAGTACCCGCTGATTGAAGTAACTACTGCGCTTCTGTTTTTGGCTTCTTTCACACCCGGCCCGGCCGCGCAACTTGGCATGCCCCACCTGGCAACCGCCGCAATCGCGATTGTCACGGTTCCGCTTTTCCTCATCGACATAAAGCTGTATCGCCTGCCCAACCTGCTCACCTACAGCGCGGCCATCGCTGCCACCATTTTTGCCCTGAGTCAGGCCTTCATCACCGGCGACTGGGGAATGTTTCTCACATCGATGCTCTGCGGTTTGATCCCGGCGGCCCTACTTTTCCTCATCGCTGTTTTCAGCAAAAATGGCATGGGCCTGGGAGACGTAAAACTGGTGGTGAGCCTTGGCATCGCGGCAGGAATGTTTGGCCCCCGCGCCGCAATCGCCACTTTCGTCGTGGCCTTTTTGATTGGCGGGCTCTATTCGCTAGGCATTTTGATTACCAAAAAAGGCAACTCCAAGAGCGCCATCCCTTTCGGCCCGTTTCTGCTTGCCGGCTTCTGGATTTCCTTCCTGGGTGGCGATTTTCTTCAAAATGTAGTGCTATCACCCTGGTCCTTTTAGGGCCGAAAAAAAATGTAGTGCTATCCCCTCGATGGCCCTGAAGCCCTGATATCACCGTGTTTCCATTGCCTAGTCAGTTCAAACTAGGGGAAGGAAAACAGAATGAATATCGTTTCAGATCTGATTCCTGCAGACATGGCCAAGAGCCTGTCCGCATTGGGATTACGCCAGGATGGTGAGGTCCTTGTAGTTGGCCTACCAGCCAGCCAAGATGAAGCCACTCGCGAATCCGCACGCGAGCAAATCCAGAACAAACTGGGCACCCAAGTCACCCAGATTCCGGTCGAAGACAACCTTTTGGTTGAGCTGCTTGATTCCATTTACCGCGATGGCTTCAACAAACCTTTCGACCCAATTGCCACCGCATCTGTAGACAGCGAAGGCCCGATGGCCGACCTTGTAAACGATGTTTTGGAGCGCGCAGTAAAGCTTCGTGCCAGCGACATCCACGTTGAGCCAACCGAATCGGACCTAGTGGTTCGTGCCCGAGTTGACGGCCAGCTAGAGACCCTGGTTCGCCTACCAAACAGCGTTTCGTCGCCTTTTATTAGCCGCCTCAAGGTGCTGGCCAAGATCAACATTGTTGAGCGTCGCCGCCCTCAGGACGGCCAGTTCAGCATCCAGGTTGAAGGTCGTCAGATTGACTGCCGCCTTGCAACCGTCACCACTCTTTATGGCGAGAAAGCCGTTATGCGTCTGCTTGACACCAAGCGTGGCCTAACCGACCTTGCCGGTCTTGGCCTAGACGACAACAAACTTCGTAAGGTGCGCCGCATGGTGCACGCTCAGCACGGTCTGGTCATTACCGCAGGACCAACCGGCTCGGGTAAGACCACCACTCTGCACTCGGCTCTTCACGACCTAGACGTTGAGAACCTCAACGTAAGCACCATCGAGGATCCGGTGGAGTACATCATGAAGGGCATCAACCACATCCCAGTGGTAGAAGACCTTGGCATTGGCTTTGCTACTCAGTTGCGCGCCCTGCTGCGCCAGGACCCAGACGTAATCATGGTTGGGGAGACCCGCGATGCAGAAACCGCACGCATCTCGGTTCAGGCAGCGCTTTCGGGCCGTCTGGTTATCACCTCGCTTCACGCCACCGACGCCCAGAGCGTTGTTTACCGTATGTTCCAGATGGACATCGAGCCATACCTGGTTGCAGCCGCACTTCGTGGAGTTGTATCGCAGCGTCTGGTTCGTCGTGTCTGCGACTACTGCGCGGTTGACTACACTGCTTCGGCTGCCGAGCGCCTTATCCTTGCCGACTTCGAACTGCCAAAGAAGGTCACCCTTCGTCGTGGTTTGGGTTGTGCAGTTTGCCGCGGCTCCGGTTTCCGTTCTCGCGTTGGCGTCTACCAGGTTTTCGAGATCAGCGACAAGATGCGAGAGCTTATCTCTACTCGTCCGGATCCGACCGACCTTTACCGCATGGCCGAAGAAGAGGGCCTAAAGACCCTCGAACACGAGGCGTACGACCTGGCCCTTCAGGGCAAGACCACGATTCAAGAAGCAACCCGATTGGTAACCAAGGATGTTAACTAAGCTTCGAGCCGCACTAAACGGCCAAAAGCTTCCCGAGGCTGGAGCGCCAACCGCACCCAAAAACTGGCGTGTGGTTGGCACTAGCGCCGACGGCAAGAAGATCAGCACTCAGGTAAAGGCGATTAGTCGCAGCCGTGCTCGTCAGATGGCCATGGAGCAGGGCATCAAGGTAACCACCATCGGCGAGTACAACGGCATTTTGTCGGTTGAGTTCGGCGAAAAAGTTACCGGCGCTGTTCTACTTCAGGTTACCCGACAGCTTTCGGCTTTTACCTCGGCCGGAATCCCAATCCTTCAAGCGCTTCAGTTGCTGAGCGAGTCCACCAAGAGCAAGATGATGGCGTCGACTCTGGAGTCGATGGTAGACGACGTTCGAGATGGCGCAACCCTAGCTAAGGCCGCCGGAGAGCACAAAGCCGTTTTCCCCGAGTACTACGTTGCTATCCTTGGCGCAGCCGAGCGTACCGGTGACCTTTCGGGTACTTTTGACACTCTGGCTGTCTACCTTGAGCGCGACCTGGCAGCGGCGCGTGCCGTTAAATCAGCGATGTACTACCCCGCAGTGCTTTCGCTGCTGGGTGTCACCGCGATCATCGTGCTTTCCACCGTGGTTCTTCCTAAGTTCAAGACGTTCTTTACTTCGCTAGACACCGAGTTGCCACCGGCAACCGCAACCCTGCTTGCGGTTACCAACTTTGTGGGAGCTTACTGGCCTGCAATCGTTGCGGTTATCGTTTTGTCGGTCGTTGGCGTAAACGCCTGGCGTCGTACCGATGGCGGACGTCTGGCCACCGACAGTTTCATGCTCAAGCTTCCGGTTTTCGGTTCGATATTCCAACTGGTTGCGCTGGAGCGTTTTTGCCGAATCCTGGGAAGCCTTAACGACACCGGTGTTCCACTAACCGACGCACTCAAGTTGTCTTCTGAGGTAATGGGAAACCGTGCCTACCAGATCGCTGTGGAGAAGACCCGCGATGGCGTTATCGCTGGCCGCGGTCTTGCAGAGCCACTTGCAGACACCAAGATGTTCCCGCAGGAAGCGGTTCAGATTTTCCGCGTTGGCGAGCAGTCTGGTCTTTTGACTCAGCAGCTCAAGCACGCAGCGGTTTTCTACACCGGCGAGGTCGACTACAAGCTCAAGAATCTAACCGCGCTAATCGAACCAATCGTTCTTTTGGTCATCGGTGGCGGCACCGGCTTTGTTGCAGTTGCCCTGGTTTCGGCCATGTACGGAATCTACTCATCGCAGAGTCTGGGTGGCTAGATTGAACAGCATCATCAAGCGTCTCAAGGCAAAACAGGAGTCGGGCTCATCGTTGCTCGAGGTAATAATCGCCATCGTCATTCTTGGAGTGGTTGGTTCATCGCTGCTTGGCGGACTTAACTCTTCTACCCTTACGGTGCGCAAGACCGCTGCGGTTATTTACGCAAGCAACCAGCTTCAGCAGGCTGCCGACAGCCTAAAACGCGACATCGTATTTTTGGGTTGCGACAAAAACACCCCGGATCCTTACACCAGTCACTTTGGTAAAGAACTAAATATCAATGGCGGAACCATCAAGATCATCGCGATTTCCTCGCGGACACTCTATGTGGCAACTGCCAGCCAGACTCTTTACGCACCTTGCTCAACCAGGGCCAATGCCTCCGACGACACCCAGATGATTACCCTGCAGTACAGCAGCCCAACCGGCGTTGTGCAGCAGACACAGGTTGTAAAGACCATTTTCGACAACGCAACCGGAACCAGCTTGGTCACCACCGACTTCCGTATGGTGCCAGCGAACAACGGCGTAGTTGAGGTTGTTGCGGGTTCTTCGGTGACCTTCACCGTGAACGCCACTCAACCAGACCTGGTAACGCCATTTGTTGGCGACCTCACCTGGGTAGACGCCGGTAGCCCGCTACCAGGCAAGATCACGATCGCAGAATCGCCAAACGCCAATGGTTCATCGGCTACCGTGACCGTTACAGCAACCACGGCAGCAAACAGCGGTAGCGTTTCGGTTGATTACCGCACCACCATCAAGGCCTTTGACCTGAACACCAACTACTGGTCCAAGCTTTCTCCAAACAACCTGACCATTCGCGTTTACCCGGCTCTGACAATCAGCAACACCGATGCCAACCTGACTGCGATGAGCAGCTGCGGCTGGATCGACTCGGCACAGGGAGCCACGTCATCGGCGTGTGGAACTAAAGATATTCGTGTGACGCTAGCCGGTGGATACGGCGACGAGGCGTTCACCGCCAACTCCACGTCCTACGGTCCTTACTCGATCGTGACTTCGGGTTCCGCTAAGCCATCAGGTACCTGCACCACGCGTAGCGCCTGTGTTCGTTTCAACACCGCGAGCAGCACCACCGGATCGCAGTCGCCAATGAGCTTCTTGGTCACCGGTAGCAAGCTTCAGGGAACAGTTACTCTTGCCGCAAGCTACTCGGCTCTGAGCCGCCCGACTCTGGACTTTACCAGCGCGCCTACCACCGTAAAGTGTGTGGGCACGGCAACTGGAACCACTTTCCTCAGCAAGTTCCCAACCTCTGAGGGCTCGGCTTGTTATGTGGATGTCTACAGCCTGCCTGGGACCGGTTCAACTGTCAGCTCCTTGACGGGCATGGCAGCCCCGAGTGGAATCGTTGACAAGACGGTTTTGACCGGAAGCAACATCTACTCGTCTAGCTACGATGCTGCGACCGATACCTACA
>CAIYOE010000108.1 GCA_903927775.1 uncultured Micrococcales bacterium
GAGTTCTAGGCTTTGGGTCTAGCCCAAACGATTGTTAGGTTGGTCACAAACAACACTGCGGTCACCGGAACCCAAATCAACTGCTCGGCGCTGCTGGGCGAAATCAGGTTGGCTGCAAATTCCAAGGTGAAGAACATTAGTAACGCTACCTCTGCCCGCCCCTGCCACTTGGCGTTCAACAGCGATGGAAGCCATCCCAGCATCGATGCATAATGGCCTGCGATTGCAATCATGACCAGTGCCGAGACAAAACTGGCGATCATGGTGGTGGAATCCTGTTTGGCCCCTCCCCAAGCCAACCCAGCAAAGAAACCCAGGCCGTATAACACCTGAAAAACAGCCGCCAAGGCCGACAACACCATCGATGTAAAGATTGCAGGTCTGCGGTATTTCATTTGGCATTCGTTTCTGTTAGATAGGCCTGGTAGCGCTCCTGAGCAATCGCTCGGATGATCGGCTCCGGAAGTTCGGGCTGGGCCTGAAACTGCAAAGTCATTCCCTTTAGCGTGAACCATTGCGGATATGCCTGGGCCATGTCTTGGTTGGTGTGCTTGTGGGTTCCGTGGAAACTCAGATGATCGCTCCAACCGCTTACGTAGAAGATTTTTTTCTTCCCCACGGCGAACCCAATTATTTGATAGCTGATGCACGGCTTGGCGTCGGGGATTTCTTCTTTCACGATTTTGATTATGCGTTCCAGTTGAGCGCGATTTTGCTCAGACTGCAGGGATAAATACTCGGGAACCTGTTCCGCACCTAGTTTTTCCATGGCTTTAGGCTACCCACGATTAAAGTAAAAAACAGTCCAAACTTGGACTGTTTTTCCTTGCTGGGGTACCTGGACTCGAACCAAGAACAAAGGTACCAGAAACCTCCGTGTTGCCAATTACACCATACCCCAAGGTACTTTTCGGGTGGCCTCACAGCCCGCACCGACTCTCAATCTTACGACAAACGCGGCGTGGCAGGCAAATGCTTGTTGGCCCCGCCTCACCTTGGATTTGCTAGTTGGAGGCCGCGAAGTTTTCTAGTCGCGCAACGCTTTCGGCCTTGCCCAGAATTTCCATGCTCTCAAATAGCGGCGGTGAGATTCTGCGACCGCTGATCGCCGTTCGGATCGGCCCGAAAGCGATTCTTGGCTTGAGTCCCATCGACTCGATCAGCGCGGTCTGCAACACTCCCTGGATTGCTTCGGTCTTGAAATCCGCATCCGGAATTTCAGAAACAGCATCGATGGCCGCCCGAGCGATTTCTGCGGCGTTCTCTGGAAGACCAGCTTTGGCGTCTTCTTCGATAACGATATCCGCAGCCGACTTGAACAAGAAACCGAGCATGTCAGGCGCTTCGCCAAGAACCACGATGCGCTCTTGGATTAGTGGCGCGGCAGCCGAGAGGATTTCTTCCTGTGCTGCAGTCAATTCTGAACCAACGATTCCGGCGCTCTGAAGATAAGGCAACAGGCGGTTCTTGAAATCATCGATGGAAAGCTTGCGGATATGGGCCGAGTTGATTGCGTCGGCTTTCTTCTGATCGAAGCGTGCGGGGTTCGGGTTCACGTTGGCCACGTCAAAGGCGGCGGTGAATTCATCGAGGCTAAAAATGTCCTGGTCAGCACTTAGACCCCAGCCCAGCAAAGCCAGGTAGTTCAATAGGCCCTCGGGGATGAACCCTCGGTCGCGGTGGTGGAACAGGTTGCTCTCTGGGTCTCGCTTGGAAAGCTTTTTGTTGCCCTCACCCATAACGAACGGCAGGTGTCCGAACTGTGGGATGAACTTGGCGATGCCCGCCTGGTACATGGCGTTGTAGAGCGCGATTTGACGCGGGGTGCTCGACAGCAGGTCTTCGCCGCGCAAAACGTGAGTCACTCCCATGAGTGCGTCGTCTACCGGGTTCACCAGCGTGTATAGAGGTTGTCCGTTCGGGCGAACCACAACGAAGTCTGGAAACGAACCGGCCGGGAAAGTAATTGGTCCGCGCACTAGGTCGGTAAAGCTAATGTCCTGGTCTGGCACTCGCAAGCGAAGGGCTGGCTGGCGACCCTGGGCGCGATAC
>CAIYOE010000109.1 GCA_903927775.1 uncultured Micrococcales bacterium
GTTCACCGGCAGGGTGCGAGTTACGTCGGCAGTGTAAAGGCTGTCGACCTCAACTCCGGCATCTAGCAAAAGCAGCTGGCCGTCCAGAATCGGGCCGTCGTTGATGATCCAGTGCAGGGTGCATGCATGGTGTCCGGCGGCGGCGATGGTTTCGTAACCAATGTCGTTACCAAGTTCACGTGCCTTGGCAAAGAACGCGGTTTCCACTAGGCGCTCGCCGCGGGCGTGACCAATCGCCTTCGGCAACTGGCGAACCACATTTTCGAATCCAGCGGCACTGGCGTCTACCGCCGCTTGCATCTCGGCAATTTCATACTCGTCTTTAACCAGGCGCAGTTCGCTCAAAAATTCCAGCACCGATGGGTCGTCCAGCGACAACTGCTCCTCGGCTGGAATCCCAGCCAGGTAGCCGTCTAGTTCTTTGATGTCGCGGGTCTCGACGCCCAGGCTGGCGCTGACTGCCTGCAAGCTAGGACGCGAACCAAGCCAGAACTCACCGATGGTGTTGTTGGCAAAGAATTCGTCGGTGCCCTTTCCGGCGGTCGGGCGCAGGAACAGGGTCGCATCGGCTTCGGCCGCATTGCGAGCATCGATGACAAGCACGGAGTCCGGCACAGTGTGAGTGCCCCAACCGGTGAGGTGGGCAAAGGCACTGTGAGGGCGGTAGCGGTATTCGGTGTCGTTAGAGCGGGTCTTCATTGGGCCGGCTTCAACAGCAACTACGTTTCCGGCAAAGCGCGCTGCCACTTTGGCCCGGCGGGCGGCGGCATATGGAGCAACTTTTGCAAGGTCGGCTGGCGCTGCATTGGCCGATTCGCCCCACCCGGATCCCATGTAATCAATAAACGCAGCCGAGTTTGGCGTGCGGCTGCGGTTCGCGTTGCGTCCGGCTAGTTCTTCGGCTGTTGGGGTCGGCTCTGCGGCCGATGGATTCATCTGGGCTTCGTTGCTCATGACTCAAGTCTGCCACGAGATTTGAGGCTAAGTTTGAACCTGAAGGAGGTCGCCAAAATATGTCAGAAATCAGCCAGTTGGCAAAGATCGACCTCCACACTCACAGCCTAAAAAGCGATGGCCGCGGCAGTCCAGCGCAGGTAATGCAAGAGGCTAAAGCTGCCGGCTTAGATGTCGTGGCACTCACCGATCACGACACGGTTGCGGGCTGGCATGAAGCCCGCACTGCCGCCGCTGAACTGGGGCTGGGATTCGTACCGGGCATAGAGGTGACAACTCGTTCGGGCGAGACCGGCACCGATGGAGTGACCCGCCGATTTACCACCCACCTGCTGGCCTATTTTCCGGATCCAACCGAGCCAAATCTAAAAGCCGCACTAGATGATTCGGTGACTAGTCGAGTTAGCCGACTCAAGACCATCACCGATCGCCTGTCCGAGGACTTTGACCTGACCTGGGAACACGTTTCCGAGGTCTTGGCCGACGGCAAAGTTGCCGGCCGCCCTGCCATCGCAGACGCCATGATTCGTCGAGGCCTACTCGAGACCCGCGACCCGTTTTTCGATCTGGTGCGCCCAGGAACCAAGTACTACGAGCCCAACCGAGGCGTGCCCAACACCATCGATGCAATCAGACTGATTCGCGGTGCCGGGGGAGTTCCAGTGATTGCCCACCCGATGGCGCGCGGAAACGGCCCCAAACCGGGCGAACCAATGCCAAGAGCGGGTTTCGAGGGCATGATCGCCGCCGGACTCGCAGGTTTTGAGGCGCATCACCGCGATGTTGCCCCGCACGTCTCCGAGTGGCTGCAACAGCTGGCTTTTGAACACGGATTGTTTGTCACGGGCAGCAGTGATTACCACGGAACGGGTAAGCAGAATAGGCTAGGAGAGCACCTGACCGAGGTCTCGGTTTTGCAGCAAATAATGGATCAAGCGGGAGTCGCAA
>CAIYOE010000110.1 GCA_903927775.1 uncultured Micrococcales bacterium
CGATTCCAGCAGGTCTACGTGGGTGAGCCATCGGTGGTAGACACCATTGCGATTTTGCGTGGACTCAAGGAGCGCTACGAAGCGCACCACAAGGTAGCCATTGCCGACAGCGCGCTGGTGGCAGCGGCTACTTTGAGCAATCGATACATCACGGGGCGCCAACTGCCAGACAAGGCTATCGACCTAGTCGACGAAGCCGCCAGCCGACTCCGCATGGAAATCGACAGCGCGCCGGTAGAGATCGATGAACTTCGTCGTTCGGTGGATCGGCTCAAGTTGGAGGAACTGGCTCTTGCAAAAGAGAAGGACGCCGCCAGCAAGGAGCGCCTAGAGAAACTGCGCGAAGACCTCAAGGTCAAGAGCGCGGCCCTAACCGAACTTTCGGCCAGGTGGGACAAAGAGCGAACCGAGCTCAACCGCATCGGTGAATTAAAGACCCAGTTGGATCAACTTCGCATCGATGCAGAGCGCGCGCAACGCGAGGGCAACCTAGAACGTGCCAGTCGCCTGCTTTACGGTGAAATCCCAACTCTGGAAAAGCAACTTGTAGCGGCCGAATCGGCGGAAGCCGAGGTTGGCGCATCGGAGCGAATGGTGAACGACCAGGTTTCCGAAGACGACATCGCTGCTGTTGTTGCCGCGTGGACGGGTATTCCGGTTGGCAGACTGCTGGCTGGCGAAACTCAAAAGCTTTTGCAACTTGAGACCGAATTGGGCAAGCGTCTGATTGGTCAAAAGCGCGCGGTCAAGAGTGTGTCCGATGCGGTTCGCCGCACCAAGGCGGGCATCGCCGACCCGGACCGCCCCACCGGCTCGTTCCTGTTTCTTGGTCCAACCGGTGTTGGTAAAACCGAGCTAGCCAAGAGCCTGGCTGAGTTCCTATTCGACGACGAAAAAGCCATGATTCGTATCGACATGAGCGAGTACGGCGAGAAGCACTCGGTGAGTCGCTTGGTCGGAGCGCCTCCGGGATACATCGGCTATGAACAGGGTGGTCAGTTGACCGAGGCCGTTCGTCGCCGACCATACTCCGTGGTGCTGCTGGATGAAGTCGAGAAGGCACACCCCGAGGTATTCGATGTCCTGTTGCAGGTGCTAGACGACGGCCGTCTGACCGATGGTCAGGGTCGCACGGTCGACTTTAAGAACGTGATTCTGATTCTTACCAGCAACCTAGGTAGCCAGTTCTTGGTTGATCCAGAGCTGACACTGGAGCAAAAAGACCAAGCGGTTATGGCCATGGTTCGTGGCTCTTTCAAGCCAGAATTCCTAAACCGCCTAGACGACATTGTGATTTTCAGTGCCTTAGACAAGAGCGAACTTGGTCAGATCGTTGAGTTGAATATCGATCGTCTAAGTCGCCGGCTGGCAGAGCGCCGCTTGCAGTTGGCTGTTACTCCGGCTGCGCGCACTTGGTTGAGCGAACACGGTTACGACCCAATCTATGGAGCACGTCCGTTGCGCCGACTAATGCAACAGCAGATCGACGACCAACTTGCCAACCTGCTCTTGGCCGGGCAGGTCACAGACGGCTCGCTGGTTCGGGTTGATGTTCGCAACGATGATTCGGGCCTCGTGGTTCAGCCGGCATCACTGGACTAAACAATGTTTCACGTGGAGCAAACGGCAGCCGAAGCCAAGAAAGCCTTGGCTGCCTTTGCCGACCCGGTTCGCGCCAGTAACTCAAACTGGTTTTTCAAAACTGGTCCCGGTGAATACGGCGAGGGAGATGTGTTCATCGGCGCGACCGTGCCCCAGGTGCGGTCGGTCGGTAAGAGTTTCAAAGATTTGCCTTTAGACCAACTCGAGGAACTGGCTCAAAGCCCCATCCATGAAGAGCGCCTGATGTCAGCGCACATTTTGGCCGGGCGATTCGCCAAGCTCAAACCCACTTTGGCCAACTGCTCTCTTCGACAAGAACTCTTCGATTTCTACCTGCGCCTGGGTCTGGAACAGCGATGGAATAACTGGGACCTGATTGACACCAGTGCGCCGTATTTTGGTGGCTGGTTGGTAGAAAACCCAAATCCCGACCTACTTGAAGACTTAGCCAACTCAGAGTCGCTTTGGGATCGCAGAATGGCAATTATGTTCACCTTTGCGAACATCCGTGCCGGCATTTTCGAGCCAACCTTGCGGATTGCTCGC
>CAIYOE010000111.1 GCA_903927775.1 uncultured Micrococcales bacterium
ATTAGACTCAACACATGGTCGACGAAACGCAATCGCTTTGGAAGCAAGCGCAGAACGTCCCTAACGCACTCAGTTTTTTCCGGCTCTTGCTCGTGCCGGTTTTCTTCCTGTTGATTTTGAACGGCCACGGCGGTTGGGCCATCGGTATTTTGGCGTTTTCGAGCCTGACCGATTTGCTAGACGGCTACATTGCTCGCAAATACAACCAGGTCACCAGGCTGGGTCAGCTTTTAGACCCGTTCGCTGATCGCCTCTACATCTTTACGACCCTGCTCGGTTTGGTCATGACCAGTGTGATTCCGCTTTGGTTGGCGCTGATTGTGGTGGGTCGCGACATCATGCTTTTGATTGTTTACCCGGTTCTGGCCACACATGGTTACGGACCGCTTCCGGTGCACTATTTGGGCAAGGCGGGCACGTTTGGCCTGCTCTACGCGTTCCCTTTGCTGCTGCTAGGAAACGTGCTTAGCGGCCTGGCCATGTTCATTTTGCCAATAGCTTGGGCCTTTGCGCTTTGGGGAGCCGGGCTCTATTGGTGGGCCGGTTTCGTTTATGTCAAACAAGTTAAAGATTTAGTTTTTGGGGCGCGCGCAAACCATTAGGCTATTCACCTAAGGAGTGCAAGATGGTTGAGTTTAACGCTGTTGGTGGGAACGACGAAGTAACGTCTACCCAGCGATTCAGCGACGACCTTTTAGCGCAGCAGGGTGCTGATCTTTCCACCGATGAAGCTACCGCGATTCAGGCTTTGCCTTCGGGCTCGGCTCTGCTGGTGGTCAAGCGTGGCGCGGATATCGGTGCCAGATTCCTTTTGGACCAAGACATCACCACTGTCGGTCGTCACCCAAACGCGGATATCTTCCTAGACGACGTAACGGTCTCGCGTCGCCATGCAGAGTTCCACCGTCACGGTACTTCTTTTGAGGTCAAGGACCTGGGTTCACTAAACGGAACTTACTTCGATGGCGTGCGAATCGACACCGCTCTGCTCGACGACGGCGCAGAGGTTCAAATTGGCAAGTTCCGCATGACTTTTTACTCGTCCCCGCTGGATAAGCGCGGAATCTGATGACCTTGGCAAGATCGGCCAGGCTGTATTCAGCCGGGCCAGTAAAACTCTTTACCATCGGACAGGTTATCAGCCAGCTCGATGCTGACTATCCCGGTGTTTCGCCTTCCAAGCTGCGATTCCTGGAAGAAGAGGGTTTGGTGACCCCGCAGCGAACCGCTAGCGGCTACCGGAAGTTCACCCAAGACGATGTTGAACGAATCCGAATCATCCTGGAACTCCAACAGCGTCGATTGCCGAACAAGGTGATTTGCGAATACCTCGAGAAGATCGACGCCGGTCAAGATGCCGCGCTTCCTGGTTCGCAAGAAGCCCCAGAGTTAGTTCAGCGCAAGCTACGAGCCCGCAAGGTTTCCAAGTTGGAACTGGTCAAGGAAACCGGAATCAGCGATGGGCTGATTGCCGAAGCTCAGGAACTTAGGCTGTTGCCAGAGGAACCGTTTGACTTCGCGGCAATCGAGATCGCCAAGGCGCTGATGAACCTTCAGCGTTTCGGAATTGCTCCCAGACACCTCAAGGGCCATAAGTCTTTGGTGGACAGAGAGATTAGCTTGATCGAGGGCGTTGTTGCACCGGTGCTCAAACGCAATGAAACTTCGTCTCGCGCCAAGGCTGCCCAGTTCTCGCGTGAGATTGAACAGCAGTTCGACACCATTCGAACCGAGCTAATCAACTCGTTTATCGCGAAGTTAGAAAACTAGTTAACTTTTTGTTTTTTGTTGGGTTAGCCACCTGAAAATGGCCAAAACCGCCTAGAACTAGAGCGACACGCCGACACGGGCGATGAACCCGACTTGCCGAGTTTCTTCAACAGAATTAAACCTGTACTTGAACCTTTAAGTTTTGCTTTCTTTTTGGTCTTGAGTTTGTGAGTCTGTAATAAGCGATTTGATCGAGCGAAAGGAGTGACCGTGTCGGAAATCGAAGCAGCAGTTCCGCTTAGCGCGGTCGAACCAGACGCCGAGTATTCGGACATGATTTTCACCGATGGCCTACCGGCAACGGATTCGCGTTCTGGTTACAGAGGCACCGCTGCGGCAAGCGCGGTTGGTATTAGCTACCGTCAGCTGGACTACTGGGATCGCACCGGTTTGGTTCAGCCAGGAGTGCGCGGGGCTTCGGGCTCCGGAACCCAACGACTTTATTCTTTCCGTGACATCTTGGTTCTCAAGTTGGTCAAGAACCTGCTAGACACGGGTGTCTCACTGCAGCAGATTCGCACCGCGGTAGACGAACTTCGTGCCAGTGGTATCAACGATTTGGCAAAAATCACACTTATGTCGGATGGCGCTCGTGTTTACCTTTGCACCACTCAAGACGAGGTAATCGATTTACTGGGTCGCGGACAGGGCGTGTTCGGTATCGCTGTTGGTCGGGTGCTTCGCGAGGTTGAAGCCACGCTGGTAAACCTTCACATGGATTCGCTAGCCGAGGTAGACGAACTGGCAACCCGACGCGAGCGTAAGCGCGCCGTCTAGCAAATGACTTTGCAAACTCGGCCGCCAGAGGCTGCCGAACCAGGATTTGTCAGATATCGAATCGATCTGGGTCAGAACTAGTCCTGAACCTCATCGGTCTTTTTGGATCTGCGGAACCAACCCTGTTTTACCTTTTCGGTTTGTTGAGCCTTGTGGTTGCGACCACGGGTGCGTTTCGCTGGCGTAGTGAGCAGGCTTTCCTGGATATGACTCAGTAGGTTGTCGAATTTGCTCGAGATTTCGGCTGCCGCCTCGCCCGGCCATGAGTGAATGGGCCTGGCTGCACCCTGCGCCTGCTGGATAGCGGCCCGTTCCGGAAAAGCAAAAGGCAACAGTGCGTCTCCAACAATGTCTCGAAGTTCGGTTTGCCTGAATTCGTGCTCCACAAAGTTACTGTTCAAGCGGTTCAAAACGACCCCGGCCAGGGCCAGGCGGTGATTGAGGCGATCGTGCACTTCGTCGACAGCGCTAATGGCACGTTTGACCGAGCTAACCGCGAAAATTCCGGGCTCAGAGACAATTAGTACTCGGTCGCTGGCTGCCCACGCCGCACGTGTAAGTCCATTCAACGATGGAGGAGTGTCGATTATGACCATGTCGTATTCATTTTGAACACGACTTAGAGCTTCTTCTAACGTCCAGAGATCCCGCAGCGAAGGGTTTGGTGTGTCGAAGGCGGCAGCTAGGGGCTCTCCGACCATCACATCGATTTTTGAAGGCTGAGTACGATTCCAAGTGGAGGCTAGGATTGCTTTATGCACAACGGAGTGTTGGGGATTCTTGATCACATCCAACACCGTGGTCTCGTAATCCCCGATGGCTCCCAATCCGGTAGAGGCATCACACTGTGTATCGAGGTCGACAACGAGTGTTCGTAGTCCTCGAGCGTACGCAGCTGAGGCCAATCCCAAAGAGATCGTGGTCTTGCCTACTCCTCCCTTTAGGGAGCTGACGCTGAGAACATGCATTTGATAAGGCTACCTTTTTTCGAGTCTATTTTTTCCACTTGAATGGAGCGAAGGGAACAGCATGTTCAAGAAGATTTTGGTTGCTAACCGAGGAGAGATCGCGGTTCGCGCGTTCCGCGCGGCTTATGAACTCGGGGCCAAGACCGTGGCAGTGTTCCCATACGAAGACCGTAATTCGGCGCACCGCATGAAAGCCGATGAGGCTTACCAAATTGGAACCGCGGGACACCCGGTTCGCGCCTACTTAGACGTCTCTGAGATCATCCGAGTGGCCAAGGAGAGTGGCGCCGACGCAATCTACCCGGGTTACGGATTTCTGAGTGAGAACCCTGAATTAGCCGAGGCGGCGAAGGCTAACGGCATCACTTTTATCGGACCAGACAGCCACATCCTTGAGCTTGCCGGAAACAAGGTAAACGCCAAGTCGGCGGCCATCGCTGCCGGAGTTCCGGTGCTCAAGAGCACCCCATCTAGCGCCAACGCAGACGAACTCGTTGCGCTTGCGCCAGAGATTGGCTTCCCACTTTTTGTGAAGGCGGTTGCCGGTGGCGGTGGTCGCGGTATGCGACGAGTGGCCGAGGCCAAGGACCTGCCAGCTGCGCTAGCCGAGGCTTCGCGCGAAGCCGAGAGTGCCTTTGGCGATGCCCGAGTATTCCTGGAGCAAGCGGTTCTGCGCCCCCGTCACATCGAGGTTCAGATTTTGGCCGACGGCCAGGGCGGCGTAGTGCACCTGTTTGAACGCGATTGCTCGATTCAGCGCCGCAACCAAAAGGTTGTAGAGATCGCTCCGGCTCCGTTGCTAGACGCAGAGCTTCGCAAGATTCTGCACCGCGATGCCGTTGCTTTCGCCAAGGAGATTGGCTACAAGAACGCGGGAACCGTGGAGTTCCTAATTGACACCGTAGGCCCAAACGCCGGCAAGCACGTGTTTATCGAAATGAACCCTCGTATCCAGGTGGAGCACACCGTTACAGAGGAAATCACCGATGTTGACCTGGTGCAAAGCCAGATGCGTATCGCGGCTGGGGAATCGCTTGAAGATCTTGGTCTCACCCAAGACAAGATTCAGTGCCACGGTTTTGCAATTCAGTGCCGAATCACGACCGAAGATCCGTCTCAGAACTTTAGACCAGACACCGGCAAAATCACCACTTATCGCTCGCCGGGCGGTGCGGGCATTCGCCTGGACGGCGGAACCGTAACTACAGGTGCTGAGGTTTCCCCATTCTTCGACTCGATGCTGGTGAAGTTGATCGCTAAGGGCCGCGACTTCGAGTCGGCCGTAACCCGTGCCAAGCGAGCTCTGGCCGAGTTCCGTATTCGCGGTGTCTCGACCAACATCGCGTTTCTGCAGGCTGTGATGGCCGACCCAATCTTTGCCAGCGGCGACCTCTCGACTTCATTCATCGATGAGCGCCCTGAGTTGTTCAAAGCCAAGCAGAGCCAAGACCGCGGAACCAAAATTCTGCAGTGGCTTGCCGAAGTCACCGTGAACCTGCCATACGGTCCTCGCAACGGTCGTCTGAACCCAGAGGTCAAGCTACCTAGGGTGGACCTAACCGTGGATGCCCCGGCTGGATCGCGCCAGCGTTTGTTGGAACTTGGCCCGGTTGCCTTTGCCAAGGCGCTAAGAGAGCAGACTCCGGTTGCCGTCACCGACACCACTTTCCGCGATGCCCACCAGAGCCTGTTGGCAACCCGGGTTCGCGGTCGCGACCTGGTCCAGGTTGGGCCGCACGTTGCACGCCTGACTCCTCAGCTGCTATCGGTTGAGGCCTGGGGCGGAGCAACCTACGACGTTGCCCTGCGATTCTTGGGCGAAGACCCATGGGAGCGCCTAGCAGCTCTTCGCGAAGCAATGCCCAACCTGTGTATCCAGATGCTGCTTCGCGGACGCAACACCGTGGGTTACACGCCTTACCCGACCGAGGTCACCGATGCCTTTGTGGCCGAGGCTGCCGCGACCGGTGTTGATATCTTCCGTATCTTCGATGCCCTAAACGACGTGGACCAGATGCGCCCAGCGATCGAGGCTGTGCTGCGCACCAAGACCGCAGTTGCCGAGGTAGCTTTGTGCTACACCGCCGATCTTCTTGACCCGGCAGAGAACCTTTACACGCTGGACTACTACCTTGAACTGGCTCAGCAAATCGTGGATGCCGGTGCGCACATCATTGCTATCAAGGACATGGCTGGACTATTGCGCCCGGTCGCGGCCGCCAAGTTGGTTTCAGCATTGCGCGAGCGCTTTGACCTTCCGGTTCACCTCCACACCCACGACACTGCCGGTGGCCAGTTGGCGACCCTCATGGCGGCCATTGATGCTGGTGTCGATGCGGTAGACGTTGCCTCGGCACCCATGGCGGGAACCACCAGTCAGCCGTCGGCATCGGCTTTGGTGGCTGCGTTGGCCCACACCGAGCGCGACACACTAATTCCGCTTTCGAGCGTTACCGCACTCGAGCCTTATTGGGAAACGGTTCGCAACGTTTACTCGCCTTTCGAGAGCGGCCTGCCTGGGCCAACCGGCCGAGTGTATAAGCATGAGATTCCCGGCGGTCAGCTGAGTAACCTTCGCCAGCAGGCTATTGCCCTCGGCCTAGGCGATTCCTTCGAGCGAGTCGAAGACATGTATGCGGCGGCTAGCGAGCTACTAGGACGCCCAACCAAGGTGACACCGAGCAGCAAGGTGGTTGGCGACTTGGCTCTGCACCTTGTTGCGGTAAACGCCGACCCAGCCGACTTTGCTCAGAACCCACAGAACTATGACATCCCTGACAGCGTGATTGGCTTCATGGCCGGCGAACTGGGCGACCTGCCCGGTGGTTGGCCGGAGCCATTCCGCACCAAAGTTTTGCAGGGCAAGAACGTCAAATTTGGTATCACCGCGGTTTCGGATGCAGACCTGGCGGTGCTCAATGGCAGCGATGCACTCGTGCGGCGAAGCACATTAAACCGCTTGCTTTTCCCGGCTCCAACCGCTGAATTCCTCAAGACCCGCGAAACCTACGGCAACCTGGACCAGGTTGACACTGTTGATTACCTTTACGGTCTGCAGCAAGGCACCGAGCACGTTATTGAAATCTCGCGAGGTGTTCGCTTGTACGTTGGGCTCGAGGCTATTGGAGGCGCCGATTCAAAGGGCTTCAGAACCGTGATGGCAACTTTGAACGGGCAGCTTCGTCCGATCCTGGTTCGAGACCGTAAAATCGCTGTCTCCGCTCCGCAAGCCGAAAAAGCCGACACCAATAACCCGAGCCACGTAGCCGCACCTTTTGCTGGCGTGGTTACCCTGCAATTGGTGGAAGGCACTCCTGTCGAGTTGGGCCAACCGGTGGCTACCATCGAGGCAATGAAGATGGAAGCAACCATTACCGCAAGTAAGGCCGGTGTGGTTCGTCGCTTGGCGATTACCAAGACCCAGAGCGTGGACGCGGGCGACCTGATCCTGGTCATCGAATAACGTTTTAGCTAGTGCTTGGCTTTGCCAAGGTAGGTTTTGAGGCTCTTTGTTAGACTGAACAAGCAAGATTCAATAGCGTTTGGTCAGTAGCGCGTTGAGCACGGGTCCCCGGTTGGTTTTTGGGGGTCTGCTGCGGTCAATCCAGGAGGTACAAAGTGGCACTAGGCAAAAAGAAACCCGCTATTCAGGCAACGGACGTCTTTGCAGAGGTAAATGCCCCGGTTGAGCCAAAGGGTCACAACCTAGCCGAGGTGGCGGTAGACGCCGGAAGCCTCGACCTTAATCCTTCAACCGCATCTTTCCCCGTCTCGCAAGACCTAGTCACTCCTGAACCGGCTGCTCTGGCACCAGACCTGGCTCAGTCGACCGAACCCGTTCGAAGCAACTACAGTCGCCGTGACAGCCTGCGGGGAGAGGCCTTCGACTCTCCAGAGCCAGCAGCAATGCTCACGGCAGATCGCCTAATTGACAACGGTAACCGAAACCGTCCAGCTCCCGAGTCTGGTATCCGCCGTCTCATTTACTTTGTAACTTTGAAATCGGTAAACCTCGGAGACAGTCTGCTTGTGCGTGAGCGTAAGGCGCTCGACGCGCGAATCGGTGCTCAGCTAGAAGGCGGAACCAAATTTGTACCGGTTCTAACTCGAAAAGGTGGCGTCGGTAAGACCACGGTTACAACACTTTTGGGCATGGCCCTCTCGCTCGTCAGAGACGACCGCGTCATCGCCATCGATGCCAACCCAGACCGCGGGACTCTAGCCGAGCGCGTAAGCAAAAGCACTCGGTTCACCGTGCGCGACGTGGTAAACCGCGCAGCGGCAATCGATGGATTCACCGACTTTTCAAACATGGTTTCGCGTGATGTTACTCGGCTAGATGTGCTTGCGAGTGATAACGACCCGATGCTTTCAGAAGCCTTCAACGAAGGAGACTACAACGTAGTCGCCGACATGGCCGCCCGATACTACTCAGTGGTTTTGACCGACTGCGGAACCGGAATCGTGCACTCGGTTATGCGCCCGACCCTGCAGCGCGCCAACGGGCTAGTCATTGTCTCCGGCGGTTCAGTCGATGAGGCTCGTTTGGCATCGGAGACCCTCACCTGGCTAGAAGCCAACGATTATGGAGACTTGGTTCGCAACGCGATTGTTGCGCTGAACACCGCGACTCAGGCCACCCAGTTGGTGAAACTAGACGAGATCGAAGCGCACTTCAGGAGTCGAGTGCGGGCTGTAGTTCGTATTCCTTACGACCCGGCTTTGGCAGCGGGTTCGGTCATCAAATTCGCCGACCTCAAGCGCGGTACTCAGGAGGCTGCTCGCGAGCTGGCCGCACTTGTAATCGACAGCATGCAGAGCCACGCCTAAAGACCTTCCACCCCAAATGACTATCCGTGAGATACGCCTGTTCGGCGACCCGGTTCTAAAATCGGTTTGTGATCCAGTCACTGTCTTTGATGGAAAAGTTGCCTTGCTCGCACAGGACTTGATCGAGACCACAAGTCTCATTTCAGGACGAGCTGGCGTTGCCGCGAACCAAATCGGCGTGGGACTTAGAGGGTTTGCCTACAGCGTTAACGGGAACGTTGGCGTGATTTTTAACCCGAAAATCACTGTGCTATCGGGCGAACGGGTGCTAATGCAGGAGGGTTGCCTCAGTGTTCCCGACCTTTGGCATGAGACCCCGCGCTATAGCTATGCCAAGGCCGAGGGCTTTGACGCCAGCGGCAACCCAATTGAGCTTGAAGGTTCTGGGCTTATGGCTCAGATGCTCCAACACGAGTGCGACCACCTAGACGGCCTGCTTTACCTTGATCGTCTTGAGCCAGCCGAACGCAAAATCGCCATGAGCAACCTTCGCAAAACCGAGTGGTTTCTAAAGCGTTAGTCGCGCTTGACGCAAATTCCGTTTGGTCTAGTTGGAGTAAATTTCCTCGACCACGTCTGCAAAGTCCTGCAAAACAACGTTCCGCTTGACTTTCATCGATGGCGTGATGTGGCCGGTTGATTCGTTGATTTCGCTGTCTAGAATCACGAACTTCTTGATTTCTTCGGCTTTAGAGACGGTCTTGTTCACTCGGGCAACAGCGGCTTGGACTTCGGCGTAGACAACCGGGTTGGTGCTGGCTTGAGCCAAGGTCATGTTTTTGTCTAGTCCGTGGCTTGCTAGCCAGAGTGGGAGCATTTCAGGATCCAGCGTGATGATCGCAGAGATGAAAGGCCTGTTGTCTCCGATTACCACTGCCTGACCGATCAGAGGGTCGGCTCGGAGCGGGTCTTCCATCGGTGCTGGCGCTACGTTCTTACCACCGGCGGTGATCAGAAGCTCTTTCTTGCGACCAGTGATAGTTAGGAATCCGTCTTCGTCCAGCTGGCCAATGTCTCCAGTCTTAAACCATTCGTTTTCGAATGCGTCTTTGGTTGCGGCTGCGTTGTGCCAGTAACCGCGCATCACATTTGACCCGCGCAGCAGTATTTCGCCGTCGTCGTTGATCTTGATTCCGCAACCCGGTAGGAGTCGGCCTACTTTGCCGATTCGAATCGACTCGGGACGGGCAATCATTGCCGGGGCTGTGGTTTCCGTGAGTCCGTAGCCCTCTAAAACTACGAGCCCGATTGCGCGGTAGAAATGGCCGAGGCGAACTCCAAGTGGTGCCCCACCCGAAACCGCGTAGTTGACTTGACCACCCATTGCGTCGCGGATCTTTGCGAATACCAACTTGTCGAAAGCCCAAAACTTGAGTCTCAGCGCAAAACTTGGCCCCTGTTTAGTGTCCATGGCCATGGAGTAATCCACGGCAACCTGAGCTGCCTTTCGGAAAATCTCGCCTTTGCCATTGGCTTCGGCTTTTTGCTCTGCGGTGTTGTAGACCTTTTCAAATACACGTGGAACCGCAAGTAGAAAGTTGGGCTTGAAAGAGACCATTGCGGTGCTTAGGTTTCTGACATCGCCCTGGTGACCAACCTTGACTCCCGCGTGAACACACAGCACCTCTATGAATCGGGCAAAAACGTGTGCCAGCGGCAAAAACAGCAGGGTGCTCGAACCATCGGCGATAACCTGAGGCAGTTCTAGCTTGGCGTTTTTGGATAGGTCGACAAAACCCTGGTGTAGTAGCTCACAGCCCTTGGGTTTGCCGGTGGTGCCCGAGGTGTAAATGAGGGTTGCTAGGTCTGTGAGCTTGGTGCTGGTGCGGCGCGATTCGAGTGCTTCATCCGATACCTCTTTGCCCAGACGAACTAACGCAGCAAGTGAGTCATCGTAACAACGCCAAGTCTGACGCAGATAGGCGCTCTGATCGCGCACTTCATCCAGGAGGGTCAGCATCTCCGGTGTCTCTACCAAGATTGCCACGGCCTGCGAGTCGCTCAGAATCCATGCCATTTGTGAGGCAGATGAGGTTTCATAGATTGGCACCGGAACTGCGCCAGCGAACCACAGTGCAAAGTCTGTCAATGTCCACTCGTAGCTCGTGTGGCTCATGATTGCCACGGTCTGCCCGGGTTGGATGCCGGAGGCTATGAATCCCTTAGCCAGTGCGCGCACCTGTGAGAGGAATTCGGCAGCTGACAGGTCGGTCCAGGAACCGTCCTGGTTCTGGAGCGCGTACAAAGGCAGGTTTGGAGTCTTAGCGGCCCGGTCCACCAGCAAATCAGTGATGTTAGTGCTCGCAGCTGATTCAACCAGCGATGGCAGGTCGTAGGACTTCATGTAACCCTTCTTTGCGTTTACTTGCCACTACTCTAGGGGGTTTTTCGCCTTGAAAGTGCAAGCGCTTAGCCCCTTGGCTAGACTTTTCCCGAGCATCCCCAAACAGCAAATGCAAAGGCAAATAATGTACGCGGTTGGAATTGACATCGGTGGCACCAAAATCGCTGGTGCGCTGGTCGACATCGATGGCAACTTGATAACCGAGCTTCGAGTTCCAACTCCAGCAGAAGACAGTCAAGCCATAGTTCGTGCGGTGGCTAACCTAATCAATCAGCTCTCCGACGGGCATGAAGTAGTTGGTGCCGGCGTAGCCGCAGCGGGATTCATCGATGCAGATCAGGCCAACATTGTTTACGCTCCAAACCTGTCCTGGAGAAACGAGCCCTTCAAAGCCAATGTGGAGGCACTCGTCGATGTTCCGGTGCTGTTAGAAAACGATGCCAACGCTGCCGGTTGGGCCGAGTATGTCTATGGGGCTGGTAAGGGAACGAAACATATGGTGATGCTGACCATCGGTACCGGTGTGGGAGGAGCCGTGGTGGTTGACTCGCACCTGTTGCGCGGTGGCTTTGGAATCGCCGGCGAACTGGGGCACATACGGGTGGTTCCAGAGGGGCGCCTCTGCGGTTGCGGTCAGCACGGTTGCATCGAACAGTACGGTTCGGGAACCGCTTTGCTTCGGTCGGCGCGCGAGTTGGCGGCAAGTGAAAAACCGGAAGGGGCGCGCCTGGCCGAACTTTCCCGCGAGACCGGCGAACTGACCGGGCTTCAGGTGGCTCAAGCAATAGCTGAAAAGGATCCGGGAGCCGTGGCTCTGGTTCGAGAACTCGGTTCTTGGATCGGGCAAACAATCGGAAGCATCACTGCTGTTCTAGACCCGGAGTTGGTTGTGATCGGTGGCGGAGTTTCATCAGTCGGCGATGTTCTGATGGACCCCATTCGCTCAGCCTACCTTTCTCACCTTCCGGCTAGAGGTTTCCGCCCTGAGCTGCTCATCAAGCCAGCAGAGTTCCTCAATGACGCCGGCCTAGTAGGAGCGGCAGATTTGGCGCGTCGGGCATTCGGTAAACTGTAAGCCTGAGGTTTTAACCATTGAAAGGCTGGGCATGACTTACTTCTTCTTGAAGACCTTCGTGCTTGGTCCGCTGTTGAGGATCTTGTTCAGACCATGGGTTCGCGGAATCGAAAATGTACCGTCTTCCGGCGCGGCTATTCTGGCTAGCAACCACCTATCCTTCAGCGACTCTATTTTTCTGCCATTGATGGTTCGCCGCCCGGTCACCTTCCTCGCCAAGAGCGAGTACTTCACCGGTAAAGGAATCAAGGGCGGCTTGACCCGGTGGTTTTTCAAATCCACCGGTCAGTTGCCGATTGACCGCTCAGGCGGAAAAGCAAGCGAGGCATCTCTAAACACCGGATTGGGCGTACTCGAGGGTGGCAACCTGCTGGGCATCTACCCTGAAGGCACTCGGTCACCAGATGGCAAGTTGTACCGCGGACGCACCGGTATTGCACGAATGGTGTTAGAAGCCAAGGTGCCAATCATCCCGGTCGCCATGATTGACACAGAGAAAGTTCAACCAATCGGTCAAAGCCTGCCTAGGATTCGCAGAGTGGGACTCGTTTTTGGACCTGCGCTGGATTTCTCGAGATTCGAAGGCATGGAAGGCGATCGCATCGTGCTTCGTGCGGTAACCGATGAAATCATGTACGAACTGCAAAAACTAAGCGGCCAGGTATATGACGACCAGTATGCGTCCACCGTCAAGAGCCGCGCGGCTCGAGCCACCCGCTAGAACTTTTTTCAGCAGTTTCCAAACTAAGGCCCACGCCGAAAACGAATAGAGAACCGAAATTGGCAAGAGTAAACGAACCAACCGTTGTAGTGGACCCTCAAGTTCTCGCAGGTCTCGACAACTATGTGAACCTCCCAGCAGCCCAGCAGCCAACCTGGTATTCCGCAGAGGCGCTCGCCGTGGCCAAGGCTCAAATCAGTGTTTTACCGCCATTGGTTTTCGCTGGTGAAGTCGACCGACTTCGCGACCGTCTGGCTCAGGCTGCTTCGGGCAACGCATTCTTACTCCAGGGTGGCGACTGCGCAGAGACTTTCGCCGATGCCACCGCCGATCGGATTCGCAACCGCGTGAAAACCCTCTTGCAAATGGCTGTCGTGCTCATGTACGGTTCGTCGCTGCCGGTTATCAAGATGGGTCGAATGGCCGGGCAGTTTGCTAAACCGCGCTCCAACAACGATGAGACCCGCGATGGCGTAACCCTGCCGGCTTACCGCGGAGATGCGGTGAACGGTTACGACTTCACCGAAGCCAGCCGCCGAAATGACCCTGCTCGCTTGGTTCAGGCCTATCACACCTCTGCCAGCACCTTGAACCTGGTGCGTGCTTTCACCACCGGTGGTTTCGCCGACCTGCGTTCGGTTCACGAGTGGAACCGAGGTTTTAGCGAGAACCCCGCGAATGCTCGTTACGAGTCCCTTGCTAAGGAAATCGATCGCGCAATCCAGTTCATGGCAGCTGCGGGTGCAGACTTTGAAGGACTAAAAACCACTGAGTTCTACGTGAGCCACGAGGGCTTATTGTTCGACTACGACAGGCCTTTGACTCGAATCGACAGCCGCACCGGAACGCCATACGTAACCAGTGGACACTTCATTTGGATCGGTGAACGAACCCGTCAACTCGACGGAGCCCACGTGGATTTCTTGAGCAAGGTGCGGAACCCAATTGGCGTCAAGCTCGGCCCAACCACCCAGCCTCAGGATGTTCGAGACCTGATCGAGAAACTCGACCCAAATCGAGAGCCAGGCCGTCTGACGTTTATTACTCGCATGGGGGCGAGCAAGATTCGCGAGGAAATGCCAAAGCTGGTTGAGGCTGTGCAAGGTACAGGCTGCACTCCACTGTGGATTACCGACCCGATGCACGGAAATGGCATTACCACCAAGAACGGCTACAAGAGCCGTCGCTTCGATGACGTGATGGATGAAGTTCGTGGATTCTTTGAGGTGCACAAGGCAGCCGGAACATTCCCCGGTGGTATCCATATCGAACTAACTGGAGACGACGTTGCCGAGTGCCTAGGTGGGTCTGAGAGCATCGATGAGGCCTCATTGGAGGAGCGTTACGAGTCGCTTTGCGACCCGCGTCTCAACCACATGCAGTCGCTAGAGCTTTCGTTCCTAGTATCCGAGATGCTATCTAAGCGCTAAATCAGCGATTACTGATAGTGACAACATCGCCAACGTGCAATGTTGCCCCGGCGGCTACGCTCGCGGTTTTTACCCTGACCAGGCCCCAGTTTGATTGCAGTTGGTCGGTATTCACGCGTACCTGAAGGCCCAGGTTTTCCAAAGTTACTTTGGTCGCCAACAGCGTCTCGCCAACCACCGCTGGCATGATCACAGTGGTAGGGCCTTTGGAAACCACAAGGATGACCTGCCCACCTTTGCCCAAGGGGTCCTGCTGCGGTTGAAACCGAATCACTTGGCCAGTCGACACGGCATCGCTGAATTCCTGGCTTATCGAGCCGATTTTGACGCCCGCCTTCTGCAACGCATTTATTGCGGAAGGCTGGTCCAATCCTGCGACCGCCGGAAGCTGCCCCAGAGATATTTTGAGGTCTACTGCAGTGCCCTGAGGGATAGGTGTGCCGTCGCTACCCAGGTAGTCGAAAACCAAGCCGGAAGTTGCCGCGTTGAAGTATTCGGCGGAGTTGCCTACCGTAAAGCCTGCCTGGCTCAACTTGTTCGAAGCATCTACCTGTGACAGCCCGGAAAGTTTTGGCACCGCAATAAGTTTTGCGCCCTTGGAAACCCAAATGGTGATTGTCCCGCCTCGCCAGAACAGGTTCCCAGCGGCTGGTTCGGTTCTGGTGACCAAACCTTCGCTCACCGTTGATGAACTTTCGGACTTTACCTGGATGGAGGAAGAGTAGGGTGCAAGTGCCGCTTTGGCATCAACCAATTGGCTGCTGGTCAGGTTTGGCAGCGCCGAAAGCCCGCCCGGTCCGGAACCAAACCACCAACCGGCACCGGAACTAAGAAGAGCGAAAACTAAAATCCACGCCACAGCCCACTTGCCGCGGTTTCGTCGGGCATAAGCCACGGCTTGAATTGGATTGACAGGCTCATCTAGGTTTTCAAGAACCGACGTTGCTTGGGAGCCAGCTGAAGCATCATCAAAAGCAAGGTCAATCATGGCCGCTGTGGGATCTGCCGAGCCGTTAGCGGTTGGGAAATCCAGCACCGTCGTGGATTCAACCGATAAAACCTTGGTGGCCTGAATATTTTGGAACTCCGGCAGGTCTAACTTTGTGGTGGCGCCGCGCCCAGCCTTGATTTCGGTTCGAACTCGCTGAACGACCTCGGCTAGCACCTGGGCGTTAGCTGGTCGGTGTTCCGGTGCGCGCGCCGCTGCCCAAAGGACCACCTCGTCTAGGAGCGGCGGCACTTCGGCCGCCAACTTGCTCGGCGCAGGGATATCCATGGTGGTGTGCTGGTGAGCGATATGAGCAACCTGGTCACCTTGAAACGGTTGCTCTCCAGTGAGCAGTTCGTAAAGCAGAATTCCGGCCGCGTAAACATCGCTGCGGGCATCTGCCACCCCGCGAGTAATCAGCTCTGGAGACAGGTACGCGATAGTGCCGATCAACGAACCGGTGCTGGTATTGGCATCCACATTTCGCGCCAAACCAAAATCGCCAAGTTTGATTCGGCCATCGTCGGCTAGGAAAACGTTTTCTGGTTTCAGGTCGCGGTGCAAAATTCCGCCTCGATGAGCTGCCGCCAGTCCCTGCAAAATCGGCTCAAACAGATCGAGCGCTCGGGCGGGAGGTAGCTTGCCGAATTTCTTGAGGGCGTCTCGCAGTGTCATTCCGGGTACGTATTCCATGACCAAGAAGGTCAGTTCATGGTCTTGGCCCTGATCAAAAACGTTCACCAGATTCGGGTGGTTCAGGCCCGCGGCGGTCTTGGCTTCTCGAATGAATTTGTCCCGGAAACTCGGGTTCTCGGCAAGGTGAGCGTAGATGACCTTTAAGGCGACTTTGCGCTCAAGACGCTCATCGATCGCCAGGTAAACACTGGACATTCCGCCACGCGCGATTAGGCTCTGCACAAGGTAACGGTCGGCTACCAGCCGCCCCACCAGGTTTTGCTGCGTCACTCAAGCACCTTTGGCCTATAGAAAATAGAATCGAAGTTTGATCCATGACCAGCCTAGTTTTAGGCGACCAATTTGAACGGTAGGCGATGCCAACAAGCCGCAAACCTCACCGATTTCGGGAATGTGTGGCAATCTAGAGGGGTGTCAGATGTATTCGCCAATGTAACTTGGCTAACTATTCCAGAAGCGGCCGAACTCCTAGGCATTCCATTGGGCAAGGTCCATCGTCTAATCGAAGAACATCAACTCGTTGAAGTGCGAGTGGATGGGGTTCGGAAGATTCCTTCAGAGGCAATCCAGGATGGTGTTCCGCTTCCGAGCTTGCACGGAACCATCATTGTTTTGCTAGATGCCGGTTTGACTTTGGACGCGGCTATTGAATGGCTCTACACCGAAAACGACTACCTAGACTGCACGCCCATTTCAGCTTTGGTAGCGGGCCGCAAGTCGCCGGTACGCCGAGCAACACAGGCTCTAGCCTTCTAAATCTCTTTGGTTCGAAATCCCCTAGGAGTCGCGGCGAATGGCCTTATCGGCCAATTTCTGAAGGCTGACTCGAGCCTCTTCGCTGATTTCAAGGTGGCTCAGTGCCTCTAGGCTCTGGTTTGCCAAGTCTTCAATCATGCGCTCCGATTTGTCTAGTGCGCCGGAATCAACCATGCACTGCTGAAGGAAGGCGATTTGTTCGCCATCTAGTTCGCGGCTGGTGAGCAGTTCATCAAAGATTTTGCCAACGTTAGGGGCGAGGTTTTCGCGAGTGAGCCCAACGAGCACAGTGCGTTTTCCTTCGCGCAAGTCATCACCAGCAGGTTTTCCGGTCACCGATGGATCACCAAACACGCCCAGAACGTCGTCTCTGAGCTGGAAGGCCATGCCCAAGGGGATACCAAAAGAGCTAAAGCCACGCATTAGGTCATCGTCGGCCCCAGCAAATGCGGCACCGATCAACAATGGAGCTTCGATGCTGTACTTGGCAGTTTTGTACAACATGACTCGATTCGCGCGACCAACTGCCTCGGAAATCGGGCGAGTCATGGCCGCATTTTCCTCGAGGACATCAAGGTATTGACCAGCCATCACCTCGATGCGCATTTTGCCAAACTCGTTGCGGCAGGAGTCTTGGATGGCAGGGCTGGGAGCCAACTGCAGCGCCTTCCCAAACATCTCGCTGCTCCAACTGAGAAGCAGGTCGCCAACTAGGATTCCGCCGGCCACTCCAAATCGCTCAGCCGAGCCGGCCCACTGGCTTGCGGCATGCAAAGATTCGAAACGCTTGTGCACGGCAGGGGCGCCGCGGCGAGTGTCGCTTTGGTCGAGAATGTCATCGTGGACCAGCGCCGCCGCGTGAAACATCTCTAATGCGCTGGTAATTCCGACCATCGCCTCTGTCGAAGCAGACAACTGAGCAGGAGTTTGGGCGGGACTCACACTTGGAAGACTGCCGGCCCAGGCCCAGTAGGCAAAGAGGGCGCGTAGGCGCTTACCTCCGCTCATTAGCGCCTGGCTGTAGTCCAAAATAGGCGCGAGGTCTGGTGAGATAACTTGAAACTCCGCTAGGCGTGAGCTGCAAAATTCGTCTAAGTTTTGCTGGATTAGATCCAGAAGATTGGCGGATTCGCTCATGGGGATAGCCTAATCGGGGTTTGGTGGTTAATATCTAAGTATCGGAGGTTAAATATGGGGCTCTCAGAGCGCGAACAAAAGGTTCTAGACGAACTTGAGCGCGGCCTGTATGCCGATGATTCGGGTCTTGCAGACCGACTCAAGTCGAAACCGGCCAAGATCTCCAAGCCCCAAAACAAGGCCGCAAGAGCTCTAGCTGGGGCATTGGTTGCGGTCGCGGGGCTCTCGGTTCTTCTGGTTGGACTAATCGCACACTACACAGCCATTGGTGTCGCCGGATTTGCCGTGATCCTGTTTGGAGTAGTAGTGGCAAGCTCCAACTCCGCTAGGACCGTGTCTGGTTCATCGTCAGCGAAACCTTCCAACTCCGCAAAACCAACCCGCAAGTCTTTTTTCGAGGACCGGTGGGACAAGCGCATGAACGGCGACTAACTTCACCCACTTTGCTCCACTGAACCGCTGGTTGGCTAACCAGCGGTTTTTATTTGTCTTTTTTGGTTCGTTTGAAGCCAAAAAAGCGTGCAATTCGGTGATTGTGTTGAAATTTTCCTCCACCTGTAAATTCCTTATACCGTGCGGAATATCGAAGCAAAACGCCAAAAAAATTCTTATATTTCTAGATTTGTGGTGCAAAGTGGAATAGAGTGGAGCAAAGAGGCGTTAAGCGGCAAACCAGGGAAGGAGTTGCAGATGCTTTTAGGCACGCACACTCCAAAACTTGACGAAAAAGGCCGCATCATTCTTCCGGCCAAATTCCGCGATGAATTCATCGGTGGCTTGGTTATTACCCGCGGCCAGGATCGCTGCCTTTACGTTTTCTCGATGAAAGAGTTCGAGTTCCTGAATGAGCGAATTAGCCAGGCACCGATCGCCAGCAAGGCGGCCCGTGATTTTCTAAGAAGCCTGCTAAGCGGTGCAACCGATGAAGTTCCAGACAAGCAAGGCAGAGTAACGCTGCCGAGCATCCTGCGGGACTATGCCGGTTTGGAACGTGAACTGGTTGTCATCGGTGTAGGAAACCGCGCCGAAATCTGGGACGCGCAGGCGTGGAACGAATCTCAGGCTGCACGCGATGCCGCATTCTCCGAGGTTGCGGAGGAGGTGATTCCGGGTCTCTTTTAGGGCTTAGGTTTGGTCTCTACCCGTTTGAATCACTGGCTTCCTTCCCCTTAGCCAGAGAGCAAACGGATGGGGTCCCAGCCAAAGCCCTCCGGCCAGGACTCTCATGAGCAAGCAAATCAACGAGTTACATGCTCCCGTAATGCTCGAACGCTGCCTTGAAGTTTTGGGCGAATCCCTAGCGGGGAAGCCCGCCGTAATGGTCGACGGCACTCTTGGGCTGGGTGGTCACAGCGAGGCGTTCCTTGAGAGGTTCCCCGAGCTAACTCTGATTGGCATTGATCGCGACACAAACGCTCTGGCATTAGCGGGGGAGCGCCTTGCCAAGTACAGCAACCGAATCCACCTGGTGCACGCCGTTTACGACGAAATTTTGGATGTGATCCAAGATCTGGGATACCGCGAGGTAGACGCAATCCTTCTGGACCTTGGTGTCTCATCGATGCAGTTAGACGAAACTGACCGCGGTTTTGCCTACAGTTACGACGCGCCGCTGGACATGCGAATGGACACCAGTCGCGGGATCACCGCTCAAGAAGTGGTGAATACCTACGACGAAAAAGACCTTGCTCGAATCTTTAAGGATTTCGGCGAGGAGCGTTACGCAAAACCCGTTGCCAAGGCGATTGTTGCCCAACGCAGCGTAGTCGCCTTTGAAAGCAGCGCAGGTTTGACCCAACTGATTGCCAAAGTGATCCCATTCATCCCCGGGAAATCTAGCGGACACCCGGCCAAGCGAGTGTTTCAAGCACTTCGCATCGAGGTAAATGGCGAGCTTGAGGTTCTTACCCGAACCATGCCGGCAGCACTAGAGTCGCTGGCTGTTGGAGGGCGCATTTTAGTCCTCGCCTACCACTCGCTCGAAGACAGAATCGTCAAGCAAGCTTTGTCCGCGGCCTCTTCGTCATCGGCTCCTATCGAGTTGCCGATTGAACTTCCCGAGCACGCGCCGATTTTGAAGCTCGTCGTCAAAGGAGCCGAAATGGCAACCGAGGCAGAAATCCAGCAAAACCCCAGGGCAGCCTCTGTAAGATTGCGCGCCGCTCAGAGAATTCGGAGAGCAGCATGAGCGCATTGACTAACCCCTCTTCGCCAAGATACAACTCGTCTAACGCAAGATCCAGTCGACGTCCGGCGCTAGTTGCCCTGCCGAACACTGCCAGGGTTCGCAGCCCACAGTTGTTCATCTTGTCGACACTGATTATCGGATTTTTGGCTATCGGTCTAGCCAACCTGTTAATGACGGTGGCAACCTCAACCGGCGTTTATCAAGTGGCTAGCCTCAAGGCCACAAAACAGAAATTGGCCTTGGACACGCAGATTTTGGATCAGCAGGTAACTTCGCTCAGCAGCAACCAAAACCTATCCAATGCAGCCGCTGTCCTGGGGATGGTTTCAAACTCGACTCCGGTTTTCCTAAACGTGAGCCAGCAAAAGGTTTACGGAACTCCAGCAGCAGCGGTTGCGACCAACTACACCCGATTCGGTAAAAGCCTGGTCCCGAACGCGGCGATGACGGCCAAAACGCAAGCAAACGCTCTCAAGGCAGCTGTAGCTGAGGAAAATGCCATGGCAACCGCACCTATCAAATCAGTTGCAATACCGGTCAAGTCGAATCAAACTCGAACGGTTTCGGACGCTGGTCAGAATGCAAAGGCCAACGCTGCCAGTCGCGTCACTACAGCCAATTCTCCAGGTAGCCAAGTAGTTTTATCTGGCGGGATCCCCGCGGCGCCAAACCACTAATCTCCTTTATCGGCATTCTGGCAACAACCTTGGTTAGGGAAGACGAATGAAAAACGAGCCTTCCACTATCCAAGAAATCAGGTTCAGACGCTTGCGCGGCTTGATGGTTTTAGTCTTGCTTGCATTTGTTTGGCAGCTCGTAAACTTTCAAGTCGTGCAGTCAGACCAGCTGAATAAAAAATCTTTCAACCTGCGCCAGGTGGTCGACACTATCCCAGCGGTCCGCGGCAACATCGAGGACGCCGACGGCAACATCCTCGCTACCACAGTAATTGGGCACAACGTAACTGTTGACCAAACCCAAGTGTTGCCTTTCGACCGCAAGGTAAAAGGACAAACCCAAACTGTCTCTGTGCTGCAGGCTGTCCACCAGATTGCTGAAACGTTAAAAATGCGACCCAAGTTGGTCTACCAGGCAGTCAAAGGGTCCGCGCGTTATTCAATCATCGCCAAAGGCATCGATGGTGTCGCCTACCGAAACTTAATAAAACTGGACATCCCCTGGATCTACTTTGAAAATGTCCCAAAGCGCGTTTATCCAAATGGAGCACTTGCGGGCAACTTACTGGGATTTATGGGATCCGAAGGCACCGCGTTAGATGGACTGGAATATTCTCAAAATTCCTGCCTAGCCGGCGTCGATGGCAAAGAGACTTACGAAAAGGGTGCCGATGGCATCAAGATTCCCAGTAGTACCCAGATCACCGTGCAGCCTAAGCCAGGAGGAACCTTAGTCCTTAGCGTGAAATCTGACCTCCAGTATTTTGCACAGCAGGCAATGTCCAGTGCGGTTCTGTCGGAGCGAGCCGACTGGGGAAGCGCAATTGTGGTCGAGGCAAAGACCGGCAAGGTTTTGGCTGCGGCCGAGTATCCCTCGGTAGACCCAAATGATCCAGGTGCGACCAAGGCGGCGGACCGAGGCAGCCGAGTTTTTCAGGCGGTTTTTGAGCCGGGCTCCACGTTGAAAACAATTACGGCAGCAACGGCTATTGATTTGGGGAAAGCGACTCCCGAGTCCAGGGTTCTTGCCCCGCAAACTCGGTATGTCACAAGGCAGCACATCGCGATTAGCGATTCCCACGTTCACCCCACACAGAAACTTACGCTCACCGGGGTGCTTCGTGACTCTTCAAATACGGGTATTTCTTACATCGGTGAACGCGTTCCATACTCGGTGCGCGCCAAGTACTGGCAACTTTTTGGTTTGGGGCAACGAACCGCCGTCAATTTCGCCGGCGAGGGCAGTGGAATCATTCACGCCACGGCACCCGATGACCTTACTGTTTACACCAGCATGTTCGGACAGGGCATGAGCGTAACTCCGATCCAAACCGCGTTTCTTTACCAAACGATTGCAAACGGAGGCGTGCGCTTGTCGCCCAAGTTGCTTCTAGGATGCAGACAAGCCGACGGATCTGTTACTCAGGTGGAAAAGACGATTTCTCCCGTGCGCGCGATCAAGGCATCCACCGCCAGATCGACTATTGACATGCTCGAGAAAGTTGTAGAGACCGGCGGTATTGGACACACTGCCTCTATCCCTAATTACCGAATCGGTGGCAAGAGTGGAACCGCTCAAATTAAAGAGGGACGTGGGTACGGAGCCCTGCACGCCATTTCGTTCATTGGCATGGCGCCTGCTGACAACCCCAGATTTGTGGTTGCGGTAACTATCTACAAGCCTCGAACCATTGGAAACTCGCTCGGTGCAACCCCATATTTCAAGGCAATAATGGGGCAACTTCTGCGCATGTACGCCATCCCTCCATCCACGACTAAATCGGCTAACATCGCAGGTGACTGGTAGGGAAAATATGAAAGAGTCGATTCCGCCGATTTTGCGGCCAGAACGGGTAAAACCCGTTGATCTAGAGATTTTTGCCAAACGTTTTGACCTGGAACTTGACTCCAAGGTGGCTGTTAGCCTGACCGGAATCAGCATGAACACAAACGATCTTCGGTCCGGCGACTTGTTTGTAGCCATGCCCGGCTTGAAGACTCACGGCGCGTTGTTTATCCAAAAGGCTGTCAATAGCGGGGCGGTTGCCGTGGTGACAGACAGGCCGGGTAAGGACATGATTTTAGAGATCCTTCCGGATATCGAGTTGCCGATTCTTTTGCTTGAGGAACCGAGAAAACACCTCGGAGACCTAGCTGCTTTTGTTTACGGCAACGTTGCAGGCAACCTGCCAAAACTATTTGCTACCACAGGCACCAACGGTAAGACTTCCACTACATATTTGCTGGAGGGGATTTTGAGGCAGGCCGGAGAGGTAACCGGTTTGACCAGCACTGCTGAAAGGCACCTTGCGGGCGAGGTAATCGTTAGCCGATTGACCACACCGGAATCCACAGAAATGCACGCGCTTATCGCCCGAATGCGGGAGCGAATGGTTTCGAGCGTGGCAATCGAGGTTTCTGCTCAGGCTCTTAGCCAACTTCGTGTAGATGGCATTCACTTTGACGTGGTTGGTTTTACTAACCTGAGCCACGATCACTTCGATGATTATCCGGACTTTGAAACCTACCTGGCCGCTAAGGCTGAGCTGTTTACACCAGGGCGCGCCACCCTTGGAGTGGTCTCGTTGGACTCCGCTTTTGGTTCGGCATTTGTGTCTGCCAGCAAGATTCCTGTTGTGACTATTAGCAGCAACCCATCGGTGAAAGGCGATTGGAATGTCGAGATCACCGAACAGGCCACAACCCACACCGCATTTGTTTTGACCGGACCAAACGGCGAAGTGGTGGCAAGCAGTGTGCCGCTGATTGGAGCTCACATGGCAGCCAACGCCGGTTTGGCAATCGTTATGGCGGTCTTGGCTGGTTTTGACTGGCGCCTACTAGCGGAGCGAATTCGCGACGGCATCGATGCCTACCTACCAGGTAGAACAGAGTTGGTAAGCGGGGCAACGGGGCCAAGTGTTTACGTTGACTTTGGTCACAGCCCCGACGCCTTTTTGCACACCCTTACCTCTTTGCGCGCAGTCACCAAGGGTCGCCTGTTTATGGTCTTTGGCGCCGACGGAGACCGAGACGCAAGTAAACGTCCGGAAATGGCTCGCATTGCAGCCCAAAACTCGGATGTCCTAGTGATCACGGATCACCACCCAAGATTTGAAAACCCGGTGACCATTCGAAAGGTATTGGTTGAGTCCGCTCGTTTGGCGGTGCCGAACCTGGAGGTCTACGAGATCAGCCCGCCCGAGCAGGCAATCATCAAGGCAGTGAGTCTTGCCAAGCCCGGCGACGCGATTCTTTGGGCCGGACCGGGACACCAAGACTACCGAGACATCCAGGGTAAGCGAACCCCGTACTCGGCCCGTGAACTTGCTCGACAGGCATTGCACGAGAGCGGTTGGAATTGATTTCGCTAACTCTGAATCAGGTGGCGGAAGCCATCGATGGCCATCTTGTTGGTGGATCAAATGGGGATCTGTTGGTCTCTGGTTCGGTTGAAACCGATTCCAGGCTGGTCGGTTCAGGTTCGTTATTTTTTGCCAAGCGGGGCGAAATTACCGACGGCCACAACTTTGTGAGTTCCGCCGCCGAGCTCGGTGCCGTAGCGGCAGTCGTAGAAAATCATGTTACGTCGGTAGACCTGCCTCAGATATTGGTTAGCGACACCGTGAAGGCGCTGGGCTTACTCGCAAAGTACGTTTTAGCCGAAGTGCGAAAAGCTAGTGCCCTCAAGGTTGTTGCAATCACAGGTAGCAACGGCAAGACCACAACTAAAAACATGTTGCGCGCCATCTTGAGTAGCGCCGGCCCAACCGTAGCGCCGATAGAGAGCTATAACAACGAAGTAGGTGCGCCGATATCGGTGCTAAAGATCGACCACGAAACGCGTTTTCTGGTTGCGGAACTTGGTGCCGGTGGACCCGGAAGCATTGCCTACCTGACCGACATAGTTCAGCCCGACATCGCGGTCGAACTAAAGGTGGGAATGGCCCACGCCGGCGAGTTTGGCGGCATCGAGGTAACGGCCTCCATCAAGGCAGAACTATTGGCCGGTGTCGGTCCTGACTCGGTTGCAGTGCTAAACCTCGACGACCCGTATGTTCGTCACATGAGCCACCTCGCCAAGGGCAAAACACTTTGGTTTGGCACCAACCCCGAGGCTAGTTTTTGGTCGGATAACTATGGTTTGAGCTTGGACGGAACTAGTTTTGACCTGCACTGGCCCGATCACAGTGTTTCGACTGTGACCCTTCGGATTTTGGGCGAACATCACGTGATGAATGCTTTGGCGAGCGCAGCGGTGGCCTTTGAGCTTGGAATCTCTAAGGAAGCCATAGTTGCCGCCTTAGAATCTTTGCCACTGGCCGAACGTTGGCGCATGCAGTTGACCAACACGGATGAAGGTATCGCTGTAATCAACGATGCCTACAACGCGAGTCCCGACAGCACCAAGGCCGCGCTGCAGACCCTGGCCCAGTTGGGCAGGCTTACCGGCCGCCGAACAGTGGCAATCCTCGGCGAAATGGCGGAACTGGGTGTTTTTGCGGTGGCCGAACACGATGCCATTGGTCGTTTGGCCGTGCGACTAAATATTGACCTCACTATTGCTGTCGGAGCAAAGGCCAAACTCATTTACATGGGTGCGACTCAAGAAGGCAGTTACGACGGCGAATCACAGTTCTTCGAGAGTCTTGACGGGGCTTTAGAGGGTATCCGTGGAATGCTTAGGAGCGGGGACATAGTTTTGGTCAAGTCTTCCAAGAGTGCGAATCTGCGTTTCCTTGGTGACGAACTTTTGGAGGTGAACGCTTGAGAGCCTTGCTTGTTGCCGGTGGTGTTGCACTGGCATTCAATTTGTTGCTTACGCCGGTGTTCATTTACCTTTTCAAGCGCTGGCAATGGGGTCAGTTTATTCGCGTGGATGGTCCGCAGAGTCATCATGTTAAGCACGGCACCCCAACAATGGGTGGAATCGTAATCATCTTGGGTGCGGTTTTTGGCTACTTTGTGGGCAAGTTTGTAAACGGCGAGCCACCTACCATCAGTGCCGTTCTTGTCCTTTTCATGATGGTGGGATTAGGGCTTGTGGGGTTTGTCGACGATTTCCTAAAGACACACAAAAAGCGCAATCTAGGACTTGGCGGCTGGGCAAAAATCGCAGGTCAGTCGGCTGTCGCGATTTTATTCGCCGTCATGGCCTTGCAGTTCCCAAACTCAAACGGGGAAACTCCAGCCTCCACGCACCTTTCCATTGTTCGAGACATCTACCGAACTAATTTTGTGCTCTCTAGCGTGCCTTGGATTTATTGGGCCGGCATCGCGGTCTTCGTTCTCTGGATTGTTTTTCTGGTAACCAGTACCTCGAACGGGGTGAACATCGCCGACGGCCTTGACGGCCTGGCAACCGGGGCCTCGATCATGGCGATTGGCGCCTACGCGGTAATTGCTTTTTGGAAGTTCAATCAGGCCTGCGGCGGCATCAAAGCACTGCACACCACCAACTGTTATTACACTCGCGACCCGCTAGACCTAGCGGTGGTTGCTGCGGCAATTGTCGGTGCGCTGATTGGTTTCCTCTGGTACAACACTTCGCCGGCCCAGATTTTTATGGGAGATACCGGATCCTTAGGTCTTGGTGGGGCGCTCTCGGCATTAGCAATTTTGACTCGTGCAGAGCTCCTGTTGGTGCTTATCGGTGGCTTATTTGTGATCGTGACCGGCTCCGTGATTATCCAGCGAGCCTATTTCAAGATCACCAAGGGTAAGCGAATATTCCTAATGAGCCCCTTGCACCATCACTACGAACTAAAGGGCTGGGCTGAAATCACGATCGTGGTCAGGTTCTGGATTATTCAGGGTCTGTGCATCATGGCTGGCCTCGGCGTGTTTTATCTGGAATTCTTGAACCGCTAGGCAAAATGAAAGACCTTTCAGAATTTAACTCCTGGCACTCCAACTGGCGTAATTTGCGAGTTGGAGTGATTGGTCTAGGAGTGAGCGGGTTTTCAGTAGCCGACACACTTGCAGAGCTGGGTGCCAACCAATTGGTCGTGGCGGAGAGTGCGTTGGCAGAGCAGCTGGACATCCTTGATGTGTTAGGTGTTCCATACCTAGTGGGGCCGCAGGCTAAGCCAGAAGACCCAGACAAAATTCCGAGCGAGCTAGTGGATCTGAAACCGGACGTTTTGATTACCTCGCCCGGAGTTCGCCCGGACTCGCCGCTAATTCGTTGGGCGCAGCAGCAGGGCATCCCGGTTTGGGTTGATATTGATCTGGCTTGGCGCCTTAGAGACAAGACCGAATCGGTGGCTGAGTGGCTTTGCATCACCGGAACCAACGGGAAAACCACTACAACGCAGTTGGTCGAGGCGATGCTTCACCACGGTGGTCTGAAGGCGATGGCCTGTGGCAACATCGGCACGCCGATTTTGGACGCAATGCGTGACCCTGAGGGACTCGATGCGGTTGTAGTCGAGCTCAGCAGTTTTCAGTTGCACTATTTGGGGCAGATTTCTCCGCATTCCTCGGCTGTCTTGAACGTGGCGGATGACCATTTGGACTGGCACGGCGGCTTCCAGAAATACGCAGCTACCAAGGGCAAGGTTTATCAGAACGTTCGGCACGCCTGTGTTTACAACGTTGCCGACAAAATGACTGAGCTTTTGGTGGAGCAAGCCGATGTGCAAGAAGGGGCCAGAGCAATTGGGTTCACTTTGGGCGCGCCTGGCCGAAGCATGATCGGTTACGTCGAGGACCTACTGGTTGACCGGGCGTTTCTCGAAGACCGCTCTATGGCAATTCCAATCGCCGAACTTTCTGACATAGCCCAAATAGGTGTTCTAAGTCCGCACCTGTTAGCGAACGTCGCTGCGGCAACTGCGTTGGCCAGGGCCATGGATGTCAGTCCCCTGGCGATCAAAGCGGCTCTGCTGGATTTTAAACTTGATAACCACCGGATCCAACTGGTAGCAGAGGCCAATCAGGTTAGTTGGTATGACGATTCCAAGGCAACTAATCCTCACGCAGCTGCGGCTTCGTTGGCTTCGTTTGATTCGGTTGTGTGGATTCTGGGTGGACTTCTTAAGGGTGTAGACATCACGCCACTGCTTGAACGCAACGCCTCAAAACTGAGGGCTGTTGTGGTAATCGGCCTAGAACGACAACCAATCCTTGATGCCTTGGCCGCTGCGGCACCCGGCGTGCGGGTATTGAATGTTGAACAACCTCAAAACTCCTTGGTGATGAGAGATGCGGTGGCGTTGGCAGCAAAGGCCGCTCGTCCGGGAGACACTGTTCTTCTGGCACCAGCCGCTGCAAGCATGGACCAGTTCAAAGACTATGCTGACCGCGGCAACCAGTTTGCGTCGCAGGTTAGAGCCTGGATAGAAAGCCAACAGAGCGAGGTAGAGAACTAATGGCCAGAACGGTTGAAGGCCCTCGCGCTGTCTTGAATTTGGGTGCTGGAGTGCGTGGCTTGCGTGGTTTTTTCTCAAGGGCATTCCGTTATCAGTCCCTTTTTTTCAATCTAACTTTGGGCGTGACCTTGTTTATCTTGGTTATCGGATTGGTGATGGTTCTTTCATCCAGCACCATCATCGCTATTAAATCCGATGACAACGCCTTTGCAATCTTCTGGAAACAGGTTGGGTTTGCCGCGATCGGGCTCGCTTTGCTAATCACCGCATCGCTACTGCCAGTCAGTTTTTATTGGCGTTGGAGCAGGTTCGCCTGGGTTCTAGCTTCTGCTGTTCAGCTTGTCACTCTCACGCCTCTGGGAGTAAACGTAAATGGAAACCACTCGTGGCTACGGGTTTTTGGCCTAACTTTTCAACCTTCAGAATTCAGCAAGCTGGCGATGATTCTGGAGTTGAGCAGAGTCATCGTTGCCAATAAGGACCGAATCTACGAAGGTTGGCCATACCTGCGCACGGTAGGAATTGTTCCGTTGGTTCCGATTGCCTTCGTTCTGATTGGACAAGACCTAGGAACCGCACTAATCATGGCGGCTATTGCGTTTTTGCTGATTTGGCTAGGCGGTCTTCCGGAGCGCCACCTAATTTTTCCGCTTGCCGCAACCGCCGCGGTTGTAATTGGTTTGATTCAGTTGCGCGGTAACCGAACCGGTCGATTCACTGCCTGGCTAAACCCGGACTCGGATCCTTTGAACCTCTATACCTGGCAATCACAACACGGTATTTGGGCTCTGGCTGCTGGACACCTGACGGGTGTGGGATTGGGGCTCTCCAAACTCAAATGGGGTTGGATTCCCGAAGTGGAAAACGACTACATTTTTGCAATCATCGGCGAAGAAACCGGATTGCTCGGAGCACTCATGGTGATCGGCTTGTTTGTGGTTCTCGGATATTCGCTGGTTCGGATTCACCGCCGCAGTCAAGATGACTTTGCACGTTACGTTGTTATGGGTGTTGCAATCTGGCTCATATTCCAAGCGTTTGTAAACATCGCCGTGGTTCTCACAATTTTGCCTGTTCTAGGTGTTCCGTTGCCTTTGATTACCGCCGGTGGTTCGTCGCTGATTTCTGGCCTATTGGCAGTTGGCGTTTGCCTGTCGTTTGAACGAGAAAACCACATTGTTTTTTCTCAGGCCGCGGTTCGCAGAGTAACGGTG